>JBDHYV010000081.1:0-9991 GCA_039811545.1 Bacteroidales bacterium
ACTTTTTTATTGGAAACATCAATATCGCGGATGTTTTTTTTATGATAATTCATTCGTAATGTTAGTGAACAATCACTATCTTTGCGTTTTAATTCAGATAATAATGGACTACACCGGTCGGCAGCTTGAAATAATCAAGAGTTCTTTGCGGCTCATCACCGAAAGTGGCATTCAGGGATTGACGCTGAAGAATTTGTCGAAGGAAATTGGCATTTCCGAGCCGGCCATCTATCGCCATTATGAGAGTAAAATCGCCATTTTGGAGAGCCTGTTGGGTTATTTTTCTGAACAGACATCAATAATTTTCAATACTGACTTGTATCAGGGCGAAGGTGCGCTTGAAAAAATCAATCGGATTTTCGAGGCAAATTTTCAGTTTTTTGCGGCCAGTCCCACCTTTGTTTCGGTCGTTTTTGCCGAAGAGATGTTTCGCAACGAGCCTCTGTTAACGGCAAAAGTTAGTGCCATCATGAACGACAATATGCGGGTTGTTTCATCTATTCTTGACGAAGGCAAACGCTTGGGCCAGTTGCGTACCGATATCGAAACACCTCATCTTGTTCAGATGGTGATGGGGTCGTTGCGTCTGTTGATCAAACAGTGGCAGATGGATGGTTTTTCTTTTGATTTGGTAGCGTCCGGACGCTCGCTGATGGAAAGTTTGAAACGCCTACTAATGATTCCCGAAAGCAGTGTTTAACCCTTAAATAATTAAAAATATGATTGTTACAAACTGGAAAGACATTCAAGTGAAAGAAACTCCCCACAAGGTGGATGTGCGGCCCCTTTACGACAAGCCGGATGCTCAGGCTGTGCATATTTTGCTTCAGCCGGGCGAGCAGCTCAAACCTCACATCACACCTGTGGATGTGTTTTTCTTTGTTATCGAAGGCACGCCAACCATTCAGGTAGGTGACCAAATGACGGAAGTGCCCGAAAATGCACTTGTTGAAAGCCCAAAGGATATTATTCATTGCCTCTTCAATAAATCCGAACGTCAAGCGCGTATTCTGGTGGTGAAAACCCCTAAGCCTGATCGGGGAGCACGTTTGTTGTAAGCAAAAGTTGATAAAGGAATGAACACTCATTCCTTTATTTTGCAAATTAAAGTTAGTTAATATTAACAAACATTTTTGAAATATTTTCTACGATGTGGAGGTGGGTCAAAATATGGCGGAAGGTCAGCGGTTGGCAGTATCCATTTTATGGACTGCGACGGCGGTGTGTTCATGTGGTTTTTCTGCTGGCTGTAATTTTGTCATCAATGCCTTTGACCGTGGCACAAATTCCCGTGGAGAATAATTTTTTCAGTGCCGTGAAGGCCAATCAGGCCGACAGTTATATTACTTTCAGTCAGGGTTTTGGTAATCTTGAGCCTTTAATTTTTGAGGCTTTGGTTGCACCATATTTTCTTTTGCGCACAGGAGCAAGGGCACGTTATGGTGCTACCATTTCAACGGGAATTCGATTGCGTATGTTGAGTGAAGAATCGGTTCCCATCCGAACGCCGAGTTATATGCCTCAGGTGACGTTTTACCGGCAGATTGCAGCAGAGCATTCGGGTCAGCACTCGGCGCATTATGCTTTTCTGATGCTTGCTCATCACTCCAATGGGCAGGATGGTGCGTTTTATTTGCCCGATGGGCAAATCAATGTGAAGGATGGGAATTTCTCGACAAACTACCTTGAAATCGGTGTTTTTCTCAACCGCCGCATTGTGCCGTTTAGCAATACAGTAGAGTATTTTAAAACATCGCTTGAATGGCATCCGGGCATTGACATGAGCGATGGTCTTGTTGACCGTTATGGCCGTTTTCGCTGGCACAACAGTTTTAAGATTCACAAATTTTCGCTCCGACGCATGAAATCGCTTTTCGACTCATCCGAGGATGCTTATGGCGAAATTCCTGCGGTTCAGACTACAATCGGCACAACCTGGATTTTTGGAAAACGCAATGGTGCCGGATTCTTTGATGTGAAAGAGCGGTTTGTTTTTTCGCTGAATCTTGCTTACCGCCCGCGTCTGCTCAAAGATGTAAGCCTGTTTGCCCGTTTTTATTCAGGAGAGGATTATTATAACCTGTTTTTCTTTCGGCGAATCACCACTCTACAGTTTGGAATACAGGCGTTTGCATTTTAAAAATGGGAATATGATATTTTTTGGAAGATGAACTCAAAGCAGAACTTCAATCACGTAAAAACAAATAAAATGAAAACATCAAAACGAATTTATCTGAGTGCGCGATGTGAGTTTCTGAAATATGGATATCATGCTGCAAGCTTAAATAGGATTGCGCTCAATTCGGGCGTGGTAAGGCCATCGGTGCATTACTATTTTCGGGGGAAAGCCGCCTTGTATGAGCATTTTCTCCGCGAATTGGTTACCGATTTTTTTGATAAACACCAAGATATTCAGTCTTATTATTATCAACATAAAGCCGAGTATATCTGGTTCATACTCACCGAAATGCATAATAATAGAGCCATGTTTGTGGATACGCTCAACCGTATTGACCGCAAAGACTGGAAGAACATTTTCATGGAAATGATTTTGAGTGAACATCAATATCTGACGATGATTTTCAGGCTGACGGGGCAGTCGCTTCTGAGCCTGAATACCAATTTGCCCGATATTGAGCCATCAAAGTTTTTTTCGGGTTGATACTGGTACTGAAATGAAACAAGGCGAATATGTCTAAGCATATTCGCCTTGTTTCGCCGAGAATTGGTTGATGGGTTATGAACCCATGAAAAGTAGCCGTGTTCCGATAGTCAAATTTTAAGGATGATTTCTTCTTTTGCTGCGGGAAATGCTGCCCCGTTGGTTGTCTTACCAACGGGGTTATTTTCCTCGGTTACCTGCATTCTTTCAACGATTAATCAATTCTTAAAAACTCACCTTTTGAATTAAATTCAAGTTCGAGCCCATTGTCAAGCTTAACTTGTTGATTCTTTCCTTCTATTTCCCAATCAGTAATGAAGTTGTTGGGATAATTGGTTGTTACGTAGGTCAGGATTTCAGCTGGAATAACGCTGTCGGGGAGTTTTGAATCGTTATCAATTTTAATGATCGAATATTTCCTGTCAAACTCTAATTTAATGCCTTCGGAGAGCGTAATTTCATAGGTTTTGGTGAATCCTTCTTTGTCTTCGACGGCTTGAAGAATAGAGTTTTGTGGAAAATGCGTTGTAATATAGGTTGTAATTTCGCTTGGGATGTTAGAAGAAGGGATAATTTCTTCTTTGTTGCAGCTTGTGAGTGAGAAGGCCATCAGCAGGATGGCAGTCATGGTTGACATTCTTAAAACACTTTTACTTTTCATGGTTTTCTATTGTTTTCTTTTGCCTACTCTGTACGGTTTTCGGCTGCTCCGTTTTTTTTGAATTTGTGAATGTATTGTACTAGCAGGTAACGTAATGGCTAACGCCTTATCTTTCCAATTATTTTCTGTTGTGTTCGATATATATCGTTATTTGTATATATAAGAAGCCAAAAACTTTTTTTATCTAGAAACAAGGAGGCTGGATAACTTTAAACCACACAATATCAATGCAATAGAAAGTTGAGAAGGAGAAATAGTTACAATTTAAACCAAGTCATATCTCGGCAGAGCAGGATATAAATTTTGTTAAAATTGAAAGCGGTAGAAATTTCAAACGACAGTGAGCAGCAATTATATTGCGAGAGAAAAATCTCCTTCATCAGGTAGTGCGGCGAACAATTTTTTATTGCCGAAAAGGGAGCTTTATTTGGCGATGCCATCTAAGAGCAGAACATCCTCTTCTTCCATGTTGAAATGCAGTGCTTCGATATTTTGCTTGATATGGTCGGCACTGCCCATTCGTGGGATTGCCATCATCATTGGTTTGTGAATCAACCAGTTGAGCATGATTTGGAACACGGTTTTCCCGTATTTTGCAGCGATAGAATCCAAAAGTGGATGTGCTGCCGTTGTAGTGTCGCCTTTCAAAAGTGGTCTCCAGGCGGTGATGCTGATGCCGTTTTTCAAGCAAAAGGGGATGATTTCCGATTCCACATTTGGAGTATAAATGCCCTGATTGCGATTAAACAGGTTGTATTCTAACTGGTTGGTGATGATGGGGGCATCGGTATAGAAGCCAATTTCGCGGATAGTTTTCACCGGAAAGTTACTTAAACCGAAATAGCGAATCAATCCGTCGTCAAAAAGTTTGGAGATGGCACTAATGGTCTGTTGGAGCGGCACTGTGGGGCTTGGCCAGTGAAGCAGGAGCATATCTATCTGATCCAACTTGAGCCGGTTTTTGCTCGATTTCACCGAGCGAATCACGTCGGCAAACTGCAAACGTTCGCCCGAAACTTTGGTTGTGATAAAGTAATCTCTCCGGTTGAAGTTGCGAATGGCCTCACCTACCAAAGTTTCGGTGTGTCCGCCTCCGTAAATTGCAGCCGTATCAATGTGGCGAATGCCCATTCCGATTGCGGTTTCGATGGCTTCGATCCATTTTGTATCGAGTTGTGTGTCAGGCGACTGTCGTCCGCCCATTTCCCAAGTCCCCAAACCAATGACGGGCAAAGTAAGTGTGTTGTGAAGGGTGATCTCTGGAATTTTGTTCATAGGTTCATGGTTTTATTCAGGATTTCGAGGTCGGCGGCAGACAATTGTTGCGGTCGTCCGGCTAATTGGGCAAAAAGCTGGATGCGGGCAGTATTTTCAAGGACTTCCATTCTGTCGAATGCCTGAATCAACGAATTGCCCACTGTTAATGCGCCATGATTTTTTAACAATACCACTTTTGCTTCTCCGATTTTTGCAGCCACTTTGGCCGCCAGTTCTTCCGAACCCGGAAGCGCATAATCGGCAAAAACAGGTTCGCCCAGCACAATCCATGCTTCCGCTGTGAGGCGCGTGTTGATGGCAGAATAGGTTACAGTGTGAGCTGAAGCCATAGGCGGATGAGCATGAATGATGGCTGTTACATCAGGTCTTGCGGCATAAATGGCTAAATGCATTGCGGCTTCCATGCTCACTTTGATTTCGGGATTCAATGGGCGACCGCTTAGACTGAGTTCACATATTTCGGTGGAGCCCATCCGCCCTTTGTCGGTTTGAGAAGCTGTCATAAGAATGAAATCCTGATAACGCAGGCTGATATTCCCTCCACAAGCCGTTGTAAGACCTTGTTTGTAGAGCCGTCTCATAAAATAGGCCATCTCTTTTTTAACGGAGTAGAGACCCGAAATATCTTTCAACTTAATCATAGTTACTTATTTATTAAGGAATTAAAAGTTTCATGATCGCTTGTTGTGTTGCAGGAATGATTCCTTTTTCCGTAATCAGTCCGGTGATGAGCCCGAATGGCGTAACATCAAAAGCGGGATTGATAGCTTGTGACCCTTCGCTCACGACCCTGATTTTGTGGAGATTGCCCCACTGGTCGGGGCCTTCTTGCATCAACACCTCGTCGGGATGACGATGTTCAATCAGGATATGGCTGCCATCGGGGCATTGCGCATCAAAAGTGGAGGTGGGGGCAGCAACATAAAAAGGAATGTTGAAATGCCGCGCCAGAATGGCTCTGTCGAGTGTCCCGGTTTTATTGGCAACATCACCATTTAGGGCAATTCGGTCGGCGCCTACAATCACAAGGTCAATCTTTTTTTGCGCCATCAGGCTGGCCACAGCATTGTCGGGTACTACCAAATGGGGGATGTTTTCGTTGAGCAACTCCCAGGCGGTGAGCCGGGCTCCCTGACTGCGTGGGCGTGTTTCGCCAACATAAACAAACATCTCTTTGCCGTTGTTACGGGCTTTGTAGATGGGCGACAACGCGGTGCCATAATCCACAAAAGCCAGCCAACCGGCATTGCAATGTGTCAACACACGGGTCTGATTACCAAATAGTTCACTTCCAAAAGCTCCGATTGCGCGACTGTCGGCAATATCGTTGTCAGCTACCAACTGAGCTTCTGCAACTGCATTGGCCGTCGAAATGCGCCCTGCCTCAAAAACGCGTTCGACCGCATAAAAAAGGTTACGGGCTGTGGGCCGGGTAGATTCAATATCGAGCCGGGCTTGAGCGACGAACGACTCGAGATGGGAATCCGGAGCCTGCAGGAACGCTTGTGCCATGGCATAGCCTGCTGCAGCACCAATGGCGCCGGCGCCACGAACCGTCATGTTGCGGATGGCTTCGCAACTGGCCCGGACATCATGGCATTGATGAATCTCAAACGACCAGGGGAGTTTGTTCTGGTCAATCATCATCAATGTGCTGCCCTCCATCCACACTGTCAGATAGTCGTGTCCGTTAACCTTCATTTTTTTACCGAGTTGATTGAATTTAGAATATGAATTGCGATGGACGATATGGCCGTTACGCCTGTAAGTAGGCTGTTTTCGTCAATGTCGAACGTTGGGCTGTGAAGCCCTGAAGTGGTTTCGGGAGCAGTTCCGCCTGTCCCGAGCCGGAAAAAACAGGCGGGAATATTCTGCCCGTACCATCCGAAATCTTCGGCCGTCATGCGGGGTTCAATTTTCTGAACATTCTGTTCACCAATCATTTCGGCGGCGGCATCCATAGCCAAACGCGTGAGGGTATCATCGTTTTTGACCACCGGATAACCGTGGCCAATCGTCACTTCAGCCGTGGTTCCGGATGCGGCTGCCGTGTGAATGGCTATATTTTTAATTTTTTCGTGGGCCTGAATGCGCCAGTTTTCGTCGAAAGTGCGGAAAGTTCCCGAAATCACGACCTCCGAAGGGAGGATGTTGTGTGCGCCTTCGGTGGTGATATTTCCAAAAGAGAGCACGCTGGGAATCAGAGGCGAGCTCATGCGACTGACAAGCTGCTGAAGGGCGACGATGATGTGGCCGGCAGCCAGAATGGTATCGTTCGACAGGTGTGGCATGGCGGCATGGCCGCCTTTGCCAGTGATGCGGATGGTAATCTCATCACTTGAAGCCATGAAAGCACCGCTGCGAAAACCCAGGGAACCGGCTGCCATTGAAGGCAGGACGTGGAGGCCTACAATGGCGTCCACCGTGGGATGCTGCAATATCCCGGCATTGATCATGCCGATGGCACCACCGGGCAGCTTTTCTTCGGCAGGCTGAAAAATCAGTTTGACAGAACCCTCAAATTCATGACGTAACTGTTGAAGAATGTGTGCGGTAGAAAGTAAAATAGCGGTGTGTGCATCGTGGCCGCAGGCATGCATAACCCCCGAGTTGCAAGAACGATAACTCTTATCGGAGTGCTCGGTGATGGGCAGGGCGTCCATATCGGCACGCAGACCAACACATCCGGCAGAGGCGTTTCGACCCTCGATGAGGCCTACTACGCCGTAGCCTGAAACATTTTGTTGATGGGAAATGCCCCAGGCATTGAGCTGCTTTGCTACAAAAGCGGAGGTTTCTTTTTCGTGAAAACTCAGCTCGGGATATTGATGAAGATGACGACGAAACTCAACCGTTTCGGGATAGGCCGCTGTGGCTAGTGCTTTGATCTGTTTCAGAAGGGTTTTCATAAGGTTTTGCGGTGGAATTTCCCCCACAAAGATACGCTAAAAAACAGGCTTCACGCGGCTGATGTTGAATAGCACCCGACCTTGACACAGCCATAGGCCTTTGTTCACTGATTTTAAATGGATTGGTCATTCACCGTGCTTTTATGTACCTTTGCAGCATGGAAACGAAACGACAATTAAAAATCGCGTCACTCCTTTACCGCGAGTTGAGCATCATCCTTCAGCAGGAGCTGAAAACGCTTTCGGCAGGGGCGTTTGTTACCGTTACCAAAGTTACGGTTACGCCCGACTTGTCGGCAGCAAAAGTGTATCTGAGCATTTTCGGTAAACCCGAAAAACCGGAAATTCTCGAAGGCTATCGTCAGCGCAGCCGTGAAATCAGAGGACTTATGGGAAATAAAGTCAGACATCAGTTGCGTGTGATCCCGGAATTGTTTTTCTATGTGGACGATTCGCTGGACTATATCGAGAAAATAGATAACCTGCTCAAAGGCGATTAATCACGATTCCCATGCAGTACGATCCCATCAAACGGAGCCTCGGAAAGGTGTTTAACAGTTCTCTTTTCCTGCGAAAAATGTTTTACAACATGCTGGATGTGTTGCTTTTACGTGCATGGCATATTCACAAACAGTTGAGAAAAATTCGGTTTTCGCAGGACGGCCCTCATGCTATTTTAGATGCTGGCTCAGGTTTCGGACAGTATGTTTATTATTTGTCGAAACGCTTCCCGGAGGCAGAAATTCTCGGTCTTGATGTGAAAGAAGAACAAGTGGAAGATTGTAACCGTTTTTTTGGGAAACTAAGCAAATCCAATGTCCGCTTTCAGTCGGCCGATCTCACGGCCATTGATTTCGATAGCCGCTTCGATCTGGTGCTGTGTGTGGATGTGATGGAACATATCGAAGACGACCGCAAGGTGCTTTCCAACTATTACCGGGCTTTGAAACCCGGCGGAGCATTGCTTATTTCGACGCCTTCTGACCAGGGAGGCTCGGATGTTCATCACGACCACCATCATGGCAAAGGTGCGGTGGGTTTCATTGACGAACATGTGCGTGATGGTTATGCCCTTGCCGATTTGGAAGAAAAACTGAAAACCGCCGGCTTCGGACATACCGAAATCCGTTATCAATATGGCCCTCCCGGAAAACTCTCGTGGCGGCTTTCGATGAAATATCCCATACTGTTGCTCAACACAAACCGTTTGTTTTTTGCATTACTGCCGTTTTATTATTTGGTGGTATTTCCTTTTTGCCTCATCTTGAATGCGTTGGATATTTCGATCGAACATAAAACGGGGACAGGCCTTATCGCCTTTGCCCGGAAATAGCCCTTCGGCGTGAACTTCTCATTTTATATTGCCAAACGCTACTTGTTGGCCAGAAAAAGCCACAACCTCATCAATGTCATCTCGTTGATTTCGGTGGTAGGGGTTGGTGTGGGTGCCTTCGCTCTGATCGTGGTTCTTTCGGTTTTCAATGGTTTTGGGCTTGTTATCGGAAAGTTGATACATTCTACCACACCCGACCTGTTGATTGAGCCAACGCAGGGGAGATGGATTGTGGTTGAGAACCTGCCGTCGGAGGGCATTAAAAATCTGCAAGGTGTCAAAGCCTGGGTCGAAGCCATTGAAGAAGATGCGCTTTTCCGTTTCGATGATAAACAGCATATTGGTCGCCTCAAAGCTGTGAGCGAGGCTTATGCGGCAACGGGTATTCTCGACAGCCTGCTGCAGGAAGGAAACCCAGAGCTGGAACGTTTTGGGCAGCCTTATGCGGTGGCCGGAGCCGGTGTGGCCTGGTTTCTGGGGCTTCATCCGGCGGCCGAACCTCAGTTCTTACAGATTTATGTCATTGGTAATCAGCCTGCAAATGCCATTGGCCCTGATCCCGGATTTGAAATGGAAACCATTCCGTTGGGCGGAATATTTTCGGCCCACCAGGAAGTGGACGAACAATGGGTGCTGGTTCCGCTGCATTTTGCCCAACGGCTGATGGGGTTAGAACATAAAATCAACCGCATAGAAGTGTTTGCCGACCACCAGAAATCGGTGGATAAGCTTCAAAAACAAATTGTTGCACTGCTTGGACCGGAGTTCACGGTCAAAAATCAGTTTGAGCAACAAGAAACGATTTATAAAATCCTGAAAAGCGAGAAATGGGCCATTTTCATTATTCTGGCTTTCATTCTTTTCATGGCTACTTTTAATGTAATCGGTTCGCTCACAATGCTGATTGTTGATAAACAACGCGACAGCGATACACTGAAAAAGCTGGGGGCTTCAAATGACCTCATCCGTAAAATATTTCTTTACGAAGGCTTATTGATTTCGATTGCTGGTGGCATTATCGGACTCATGTTGGGGATATTCGTTGTATGGCTGCAGCAATATTTTGGATTAATCCGACTTGGCAACGGAAGCGGATCTTTTGTCATTGATGCATACCCGGTTGATCTACAAGGACTTGATATACTGCT
>JBDHYV010000082.1:0-9977 GCA_039811545.1 Bacteroidales bacterium
AAGATCCCATCAGCCAACGAAACACCCGACGACTGCACCACCTGCTTGCAAAAATATTTGTTGAAAGTTACGGCCGAAACCACATGACTGCTATTGGTGTAAGGGACTCCCAAGATATCGAAATATCCGGCCAATTTACCATCCTCGCCCGGAGTGCCATGTATTGCATTGAAAACCACGTCGAAGCGAATTTTCTCACCTTCATAAAGAATAGAGAAATCATTTTTATCTACCTCTATTTCAGAGGACTCATCGGAAATTACCTTCCAAATATTTTTTTGGATAATAATGAGAAAAACACGATATTTTTCCGTGTCGAGATGTTGACAAACGAGTTTTCCACTGTTGATGGAGATTTCATATTCGCCTGATTCACCGCCACATACAACTGCAACATTTTTTTTCATGCTTGATGATTTTTTCGGATGGGTTAAAACCGCAGGCTTTGGTGGTTAAAAGCCTCAGCGGCGTTTAAATTATACGTAATTTTGCGCCAACAGGCAATAATGCAGGCAGTTTCCAGTTTTTTATCCAAGCCTGTTTGCGGTTGCTAAATTAGAAAAAACATGAGTTTTGAGGATTTATGAAGAAAATCTTTCTGCATCTGTTGTTGGCTCTTGCTGTTTTGGGAGTGATCCTCTGGATTGTACTTTCGATGCTGTCGCGTTATACGCGTCATGGGGAAGTGTATATTGTGCCGGATTTTCAAGGACAGGATCATGAATTGGTCATTGGGCAATACAGCAATCTTTTTCAATTTATCATCAGCGACAGTTTATACAAACAAAATGTTCCCCTTGGTCCAGTTTTGCAACAGGAGCCTCCACCGGGTTCAAAGGTGAAGCGTGGCCGGAACATTTACCTTGTTACAGCCTCAAAGCAACCCGAAAAGGTGGGCATGCCCAATCTTATCAATCTCTCGTTGCGCGAAGCGGTGGTGAGCCTCGAGACGGCCGGGCTGAATGTGAATGAAATCAGGATGTCGAACCATTTTGCCCGTTACGCAGTGATTTCGCAGACTTTTCATGGAGCCGACATTGCACCCGGAACACTTATTTTCAGGGGTGCCGCCATTGATCTGGTGGTGGGCGATGGCGGCCTCACACAAGGTGTGCCATTCCCGATGGTATTCGGAAAATCGTCGGAAGAAGCGCGCCGGATGATTCATTCTGTGGCCCTTAATGTCGGCAGAGAGTCCTATCCTGTGAACAGCGACTCGGCTAGTGCCTTAGTCTATCGGGTGGAGCCTTATTTCAAACCGGGAAGCCTCGTGCGACCCGGAACCTATATCAACCTGATTTATCAGAGTCCGAACCTGACTAATTTCGATAAATTCCTGAAAGACAGTCTGTATATCGAAGAACCCGATACGAACAACACCTATATTGATTACGAAGAAGAAGACGCGATATGAGTAATGCAAGCTTACGGAAATTGGCTTTTGTAGGTTTTTTGAGCCTATTGACCGTTGTGGTTCAAGGGCAGGAGAAACTGATCAACCTGTTCTCCAACCCTTTATTAATTGAGCATCCTGTGCAAAGAGCAAGCTCGGTCATTGTGAGCGACACCATTTTGCGCCTGCCTTTTTTTGAAGATTTCTCGGTGAACATACTTCGTCCCGATACCGGAAAATGGGAAGACAATTTTATTTTTGTAAACAAAGATTTTCCGATCAATCCGCCCAACACGGGTGCTGCCACTTTTGATGTGCTCGATGCCAACGGAAAGCTTTACGGCATTTCCTCTTCGGTGCCTTTTATCGCCGATATGCTTACCTCCCGCGCCATTCGCCTCGATTCGGTTTTTCAGCCACAGCCTGCGGCTCTTGGGCAGGCCGATTCAGTCTATTTCAGTTTCTGGTATCAACCGCAAGGGCGCGGTGACCAGCCCGAAGCTGAAGATTCGTTGGTTTTGCAGTTTGGCTTTCTAACAGGGCAAATGGTTTTTGACCATATCGCTTATTCTGATGTTTGGGCCGACGATTACCTTTTGGCAATGGGCGTTGAACAAATCAATCCGCTCGACACCCTATCTCCACCCGAAGGATGTAACCCAAACCTTATTTTTATCAGCGATCGTGTGTACACCTGGGGCGACCTTATCCAAATTCCATGCGATTCGGTGTTTGTTCCCGAACAAAAATGGCAAAACGTATGGTCGGTGCCCGGAATGTCGTTCAACGCTTTCCGCGAACAATACGGCTCCGATTTCAAACAAGTGATGATACCGATTATTGAAAACCATTTTTTTAATCCCGGTTTCAAAGTCCGTTTCTTCAATTATGGCAGTGTTTCGGGAACCTATCAGGAAGCCGGAGGCAATGTTGACCAATGGAACGTGGATTTTATTTATCTGAACCGCAACCGTACAAAGAGTGACACCAGTTACCCGATGGTCAGTTTCAGCGGCAGGGCTCCCTCATTTTTGAAACGCTACGAATCCATGCCGTATAAACAATATCTTGCTGCGCCCAGTACGGCAATAAAAGAAACAATATCGCTAAAAATAACCAATTTATCTTCCGAAACACTTCAAACGAGATATCGTTATGTGGTAGATCAGGCAGGAGGACCGCAGTCGTTTAGCTGGGATGGCGGCATTTGCGCCCTTGCCTCTTTCGCCCAAAACGGCTACCAACAATGTAACAACGAATGCGGCGCAAAGCACGCCTGTCCCGAAGTTGCTTCGCTCTTTGCCCTCGAATTTGGGCAAGACAGTGCTTCTTTCCTTATCAGGCATTATATCAGCGATGCGCTTGAAAGCCCCAATCTGATTGACTCATTGGTTTATCGTCAGGGATTTTACAACTATTTTGCCTACGACGACGGCACCCCTGAAGCCGGCTACTCGATTCAGCCAAACGGTGCCTTTGTTGCCATGCAGTTCAACATGATTGTCCCCGACACCCTCTACGCCGTTCAAATGCTGTTTAATCGCACCAATGACGAAAATACCAGCAAATATTTCGACTTGATGGTTTGGACTGACCGCAACGGCCAGCCCGGCGACGTGATATATCGGAAAATAAGGCAACATCCAGAATATAAAGATGTTCGTTACGGCTTCACAACTTATGTTTTGGACGAACCACTTGCACTTAACGGCAACTTCTACGTTGGGTTCATGCGCGAAAGCGGTACGGTGAGCTATGGTTTTGATAGGGTGAACGATTCGCGGAAATATCTGTTTTACAACACCGATGGTGTTTGGACAAACAGCCAGATCGAAGGAACCCTGATGATTCGTGCCGTTACAGGGAAAGGCTCCATCCTTGGACAGCCCGAACTTCCGGCGAAAGAAAACAGTTTGCGTGTGTTGCCCAATCCGGCCTCTCATCAGATTAGACTTGAAATCGCCGACCCCGGCATCCGTCCCGCCACTATGCAGATTTTCGATTTCACCGGCCGGGTAGTTATGCTCACTCCATACTCCAACACACTTGATGTCAGCCAATTATCACCTGGGATTTATTTCATTTCCATCAGTGGAGAACACTCCAACACGCTGATGGCCAAATTTATTGTCAGCCGATGAGCGAATTCCGCCTGCATACCGACGACGAAGTTCCGGAAGAAAACAGCGAGCTTTACGAACATTTTCGCATTGTGGTTGACAAAGGTCAGGCGTTACTGCGCATTGACAAGTTTTTGATGAACCGCATTGAGAACGTTTCGCGCAACCGTATTCAACAGAGTGCCAAGGCCGGCAACATCCTGGCTAACGGAACGGTGGTGAAACCGAACTATAAAGTGAAACCCGGCGACATCGTAACAGTGGTGTTTAGTTTTCCGCTACGCGAAGTGGTGATACACCCCGAAAACATCCCATTAGAAGTTGTTTACGAAGACGAGCATCTAATCGTCATCAACAAACAGGACAATTTAGTGGTACATCCGGGCCATGGAAATTTTGACGGAACACTCCTCAACGCATTGGCCTGGCATTTTGGACGTAATGGGAACAATCCTGTCGAGAACACATTCGGATACTTGGTTCATCGCATTGACAAAGACACTACAGGCCTGATGATTGTAGCCAAAAATGAACTGGCACAGACGATTTTGGCGCGACAATTTTTTGAGCACACCATCGAAAGGCGTTATCATGCCTTAGTTTGGGGCGATTTGAAATCCGACAGCGGAACCATCTCTGGCCATATTGGCCGCAGTTTGAAAGACCGCAGGGTGATGAGTGTATTTCCGGATGGCGAATATGGCAAAGAAGCCATCACGCATTACCAGGTTTTAAGACGATACGGTTATGTAACCTTAGTGGAATGCCGTTTGGAAACCGGCCGTACACATCAGATCAGGGCGCATTTTCGGTATATTGGTCACCCACTGTTCAACGATGCCACTTATGGTGGCGATGCCATTCTGAAAGGCACGACCTTCACCAAATACAAACAGTTTGTCGAGAACTGTTTCAATATCATGGCACGCCATGCGTTACATGCTAAAACGCTGGGTTTCAAGCATCCAATCAGTGGTGCGATGATGAAATTCGACAGCCCGCTGCCCAACGACATGCAAGCCTTGATTGACAAATGGGAAAAATACCTTCAGCACCGGCCTTTGGGCGAAGGCGATAGCGATTAGCGTACAACGCTAAATTTCAATGCCTTTTCAATTGCCTGATCCCGTATTACAATCACATAATTACCGGCAGGAGCTTCTGCCATACTTATAAAAATACGCGAGCCCTGAATTTTGAAGCCAAATGGAACAGGTCTCCCCATCGCATCGAAAAGATCCAGTTCAATCTTTTCGGTAATATCAGTACCAAAGGCTAAAGTAAAGTTCTGATTTACAGGGTTTGGGAAAAGAAATGGTTTCACGCTGATATAATCTTTCTTGCTCAGGGTGTCGGTGCGCTGTTCGTTGGCAACCACTAAAGTTACATCGTAGTTTCCATAGTTTTCGTAAAGGACAGGTCCGGGCTTTTGCGCGTTGCTCGATGCCGGTTTTCCGCCTTCAAAAACCCACTGATACGTATTTATTCTGCCCGACGACTGATTGTCGAACTCCACAAACTGATTGATTGACAGGTCGTTGCGTTTGGCTTCAAAAGCCGAAAGCACAAAATACGGATCAGAGTCCAATCCGCCGATGGCTTCCACCCCACTCTCGTCGGGATCGAGCCAGGGAGCAAGCTGAGCTTCGGGTGTTGCTCCGTTGGAGGCCCATGAATAGCTGAATTTTCCATAAAAATCCACGCCATCGGTATCATCACATGAGGTTGTTCCTCCGGTTAAAGTACCGACAATCAATCCATTATCATTAAATAAGGGAGAACCAGAGCTTCCGCCTTCGGTAACACCAAATCCATTTTCGGTGGCTGCCCAACCTAGGCGCCAATATTTTCCGTTCGGGAAAGTGCCACCCATGCTGTATTCACTGGAAACTACCGTTGTATTGAAAGTTGAAATCTTTTTGATATCACCGTCAGGATGATGAATGCCCACTCCCGAGCTGGCGGCTGCACTGCTGCGCGACCATCCGTTGTAATAGGGTTGGTACGATTCTGGCACATCCTGAAGCAGACGCAACAGCTTGAAATCGGAATTATCCGCTACGCTGCCCGAAGTGCTGGCAAGGCGAGTTGCACCCGACATGGAATTTTTTGCCGGCTCGGTTGCCGGACGAGCACAACCCTCTGCTTCATAGTTGAAAGCAAACAGCCATTGAGCATAATCATTCGCACTCGACTGAGCACCGCAATGGTTCGCGGTGAGGAAATAGGGCGTATGGTCTTCACGCACATTGTTCACTAACGAGCCACTACAATAATACAGCGCAGCACCATGTTTGACCACGATGCGCGCCACGCCACGCTTTTGCTTCTGCCATCTGGAACCTTCGGAGCAGTTCACATTGACTTCGCAGTTTCCGGATGTACCAAAACCCTGTTGCGAGCTCACCGACTTGAGCAAGCCTACTTCGTTAAGCACAATCGCATAGTCATCGGCATCCATAGCTGTTTGAAACTGCAATATCACCGGTTTTGCCGGAAGGGGGCCGATGGCAAATGGGCCTTCCTGCGGATGGCTTTGCCGTGTGAAAGCTCCGGCAATCAGCTCTCCACTGGCAGTTAGGACAAAAAACTGTCCCATTTCACCGGGATTGAAACGACTGAAATACAGGCTAAACTCCTCAATTTCTGTTGGTAGCAGCTCTAATTGCCACACTTTTGCCCGCTGTTTGACATCCACAATCCATTTTCCGTGTGTAACTAAATCAGCCTCCGCCCGAATAGTAACTCCCGCTAAAGGAAGGGCACTTTCGTTTTTCGAAACTATCCGAAACCGATTCTCATCCCAACTGATTTTCAGAGGTTCGACAGACTGTACCGACTCAACCCGAATTGGAATTCCGTCAAAACTCACCTGAGCATCAATGGATTGACCAATAAAAAGATAAATTAGCAAGATTGGGGTAATTTTCTGAAAGCAAAAAACAGGGGTTGTCATAAGTACATTTTTGGTGGTTTAAAGATAGCGAATAAGTCAAGCGAAGTTCAAGCTTCCTGTCTTTTTTATGGATTCGCACAATTTTTTGGTTGTTCTCCATTTTTTAGTCTATCCCGTTGCAAGGCAGCCGCTACAGCGAGTTGTCCAAGGGCTATGCCGCCATCGTTGGTGGGAACCTGCCGGTGCGAAAAAACCTCAAAACCTAGATTTTCTAAGAGTTGAATGGAGTTTTCGAGCAAATAACGGTTTTGAAAAGTGCCTCCCGAGAGCACAACTTTATTGATTCCACTTTCATTTCGCATCCTTTTCGCAAGGTCAACAAAAAGAGCAAGTACGGTGTTGTGGAATTTAGCAGCAATCAGTCCTGCGGGTTTTCCCTCCTGTAAATCTTTAACAATCAAATAGAACAGTTTCCTTAATATGATTTTCCCGTCCACAATATCGTAAAGATATTTTGATTTGCAGCCGGGTAAAATTGCGGCTTCTAATCGCATGGGTGCCTCGGCATGAAAACCAGAATGAACACAAAGTCCAGTAAGAGCAGCTACGGCATCAAACAGCCTTCCGGCTCCTGAGCTCAGCGGGGCATTCATTTTCTTTTCGATGGCCAGAAGGGTCCATTGCAGTTCCTCGGTCGAAACGGTTTCTAAAAAAGGCAGTTTCAGTGCGATGAATTCTTTTCCCATATATTGATAAAGAAAAGAAACAGCCGTTCGCCAGGGTTCTTCGGTTACTTTATCGCCACCCGGCAAAGGCACGGGTAAGAGTGAAAATTTGCGTTCATAGTAGCTCAGATCGCAAAGGAAGAACTCGCTGCCCCAGATATTTCCATCGTTGCCCAAACCGGTTCCATCGAAAGCAATGCCAATCACTTTTTCATCGAGTCCGTTTTCGGCCATGCAGGAGGCGATATGCGCATGATGATGCTGCACCTCTACGATTTCTACTCCCAATGACCGGGCGTAAACACCCGAAAGATAGTCGGGATGAAGATCAACGGCTGCCAGACTGGGTTTCAGTCTGAACAAATTTCTAAAACGGTTGGCTGCCTCACGGTAGAAATCGAAGGTTTCAGCGTTTTTCAGGTCGCCGATATGCTGGCTCAATATAGCCATATTGCCTTTTCCGAGGGCAAAAGTGCCGGCAAATTCGGCTCCGGCAGCAAAAATTCCTTCTGTATCGAAATGAAGCAAAACGGGTTCAGGGGTATATCCTCGCGAGCGCCTGATCAAACGCTCGTGGCCGGCAGCCAACATCAGCACCGAATCATCAGCACGATTGTGAATGGCACGGTTATATGCCACGACATGATCGGCCACTTGCCGAAGCACATCAGTTCCATGTATTTCATCAATGGTTACAGGTTCCTCGCTGAGATTTCCACTGGTAAACACGATAGCATCTGTCTTCAGAAAGTCAAACATCTGATAATGAATCGGCATATAGGGCAGCATGATTCCGGTTGTAACCAGCCCATTGCTTACGGCAGGTGCAAGCAGAAATTTGTTTTTCAGCAAAACGATGGGCCGACGCCATGAAGTGAGTGCCTTTTCTTCATCATCATGCACGAAAAAACGTTTTTTGATAGAATCCAAATCGGGCATCATGACGGCCATTGGTTTGCCATCGCGGTGTTTTCGTTGCCGGAGCAACTCAACAGCTTCAGATTGGTAAGCATCGCACAGGAAATGAAAACCCCCAAGCCCTTTTAATGCCACAATCTTTCCGTCATCAATCCATTGTGCGATGGCACTGGGAATTTCGGCTGTTGCGACATTCTCATTCATCACATTGTAAACCGGTCCGCATTGCCGGCACGAAACCGGTTGGGCATGAAAACGGCGGTCGTTGATGTCCAGGTATTCGTTGCGGCACACCGGGCACATCTCAAAGGCATCCATCGTTGTGTTGTCGCGATCATAAGGCAAAGCTCGTACAATGGTGAAGCGCGGGCCGCAATTGGTACAATTGATAAAAGGATATTCAATACGATGGAGCTGCTGTCGCAAATCGGTCAGGCAGTCTTGGCAAACGGCGATATCGGGGCTTACTAAGGTGATGCTGTCCGAATAGTTTTGGCTTTTTCTTATTTGAAAATCAGTAAAACCCTGAGTGCTACACTCCTTTTCGCTCAGATTGATGATATGGGCGGCTTCGGGTTTTCGTGCAAATAGGTCGTGCCTGAAGACCTCCATCTGTTGTTTCGTCCCTTCGGTGAAAACAGTAACGCCCAGATTGTTGTTTTCAACCCAGCCATTGAGGCCGTTTGCCCGTGCAATCAGATAAATAAAAGGCCGGAATCCAACTCCCTGAACCAAACCTTTGATATGCCATTCACGGGCAATTGTTCGATCTTCTCCAGCATTTTTTTGCATACATCTGCCTTTTCTTGGTTATGTATATCGTTGTCAATCTGAATATTAATTTTCAAAAAAACTTATCTCCTTCTTACAAAAATATGGAGAAACCTACAAAGTGCGAAAAAATAACAATCTTATGGCAACTTTACTAAGGGAGACATCATCATTTTTTTGAATCTGGCTATACCGGTCATCTGTTGTTACTAATCTGATTATCATTGTGTTGTTGCCGTAAGACGTAGCAATAAAAAAAACAAAAAAGGCATTTCGATAGAATTCCGGTTTAAATCACTCCGCTTTTTGCCATTGTCGTTTTAAGGTGGGAAGACCTGATGGCTTTTTTTTGTTTTATCAAACGATTATGATTGTTTTTGCGTTTGAGAGCCATGAAATGGAGTTTATATTTCCTGTTATGTTTGATGTTTTTTTCGAGCTTCAAGGTGGAGGCTCAAAAAATCCGTTCCGAAAGCATTGTGGTGCTTGCCCAAAACCTAATGCAGCAACATCCCACTCCTACAAAACGTTTTGAAGCAGCATATCAATGGGTTACACATCACATCCGGTATGATGCGAGGCAGGCACAGGGCAATCCGGCCAAACGCAGTCAGTCCGAAGTTACGATTCAAGCGTTTCGGAGCGGTATGGCTGTTTGCGAAGGCTATGCCGGCGTTTTGGATAGCTTAGCAAAGCTGATGGGCATCCCTTCGCATCTGGCTTGTGGTTACACGCGCCTTCATGGCCACACCGACCCTACACCACACGTTTGGGTAGCTAGCCTGATTGATGGCCATTGGCTGCTAAGCGACCCGACTTTTGGCTCAGGTTCAATGGAAAACGGAAAATTTGTTTTTGAATACAAACCAGCTTATTTGATGATGTCGCCCGAGAAAGCCATCGAAACCCATATCCCTTACGACCCACTTTGGCAATTTCTGGCTTCACCGCAAACCCACGAAGGATTTTACAAGAACGATAAAAATCGTTGTATTCCGGGCTACTATCTTCATCACCACGACAGTTTGAAGGCCTTTCTAGGGTTTGACGATGAGCAACGGCTAAAGGCCGAACTTTACCGAATCGTGCAACAGCCTCATCACTTTGAAGCCTTGAAACCCCGTATTGCTTTCCTTGAAAACAGTATTCAACTG
>JBDHYV010000083.1:0-9814 GCA_039811545.1 Bacteroidales bacterium
GTGATGCAGTTGAACTGCCGCATACTGCCATTGCTGTTGAAGCTGAAGGCCGAGCCGATGTATTGCACACCGCTTGCCTGACTACGAAAAGCACCCACACCCACAATGAGTTCTCCTCTATGGTTGTTTTGCAATTGCCAGGGGATACCGCCGGCTTTGGCGAGCACCGCCGGAGCAATGTTATGAATGTAATAACGGCGGAATTCGGGTTTTCGAATCTTGGCGCGGTCAATCACCTGCACACTCACCTGATATTTGAGCAGCATCTCCTTGATGGCATAGTACAGCATTTTGTCTTTGGCCGACTCACTGGTTTCGGATACCGGGCTGAGGTAGAAGGCCACATAGCGGCTTTTATGGTGGTTCAGCGGCACCTGATCGAGGTGACGTTGCAGCTCAGCTATCAGGGTTTCGGTGCTTTGAAAGCGCAGACTCAAATCATGCTCGGGCGTAAATCTTAAACGGACGTAATCATAAAGTGACTTTTCTTTGCCGGGAATCCAGCCATTCACCCCCTTGCCTTCGAAGTTGTTCAGGGCTTTGAAAAGCTCATTCGCTGTGTCGCGGTCTTTCTCACCGAAGATGGCAAAAAACTTCACTTCCTTGTGTTTGGGCAAGCTGAATGGGCCATGCATTCCCAACGAAACTTTTGGGCTGTAAACACTTACATGGGGTGGTTCGCCCAGCAGCAGCTGATTGCTCATGCGGGAAACCTGAAACAGGCAATGATCCAGTGGTTGAACCCAGGCATGGGTGTCGATGTGCAACACCCTGCGGATGGCAGGCAAGGTGAGGTGTTCCTGTGCAAAATCTGTGATTTTTTGGTGCTGCTGATGGTAAACATTGGTGGTGCGCCTTGCGGGCGCATTCGGCTGGAGGAGTCTGCCAAGCTTGTTCGACAACAAGGGATAAACCTCCTGCAAATTGTATCGGGCTGCATCCGGCATGTGTATATACGAGTATATCTTGCCGCGGTAGAGCACCCTCGAAACATGCTTTTGATGACCATCATCCAACTCCAGCATGGATTTGCGCAGCACCTTGCTGATGCCATGGTAACTGATTTGAAGCAGGGTGGCATCGCTCCAGTCGTTGTGTTCCAGATTGAGGCGGAACGATTCAAAGACCCTGAAACTGCTGTCTGCCTGACGGGAAGGTAAAAATAGGTTTATCTCCCCTACGAATCCATTTGCCAGGATCAATCCTTGTCGGATGAACGCCTCCGTCAGCAGATGGTGTATGTAGTGGCGGCGAAGGCGGTTGTTTTGATACAGGCTGATGGGAAAGGTGAGTTCGCCACCCTCGTCCTGGCCAAAATGTGTGTAAAGGTGTTGGGGCAACATGCTGCCGGCAAAAGCCTGACGCATTTCTGCCGTAAAATCTGACTGCCCCAGTGCATAGGGGCCATAATCCTTTTTGGTGCTGAATGTAAAATGGTGATGCGGTTCTACAACGTTGATGGGTAAAAGGTTTGAGCGAAGGCTTTCGTTGAACGTCATGGTGTTGTTGGATTATTTTCAGACAAAATTATAGGAAAAAAACTTTACAAAATCAAGTTTGAACCCAATGTTCAAAAGTTTTTACTGTATATTTCGAGGAAAAAATGCTGCTGACGAATGTATAAAGTGTTGAATCAATGTGTTTTAGTTTAAGTTTCAAAGGTGATAATTTGCTTCTGAATCTAAGAGATTTCTGACGAGCCGCAAAGCGTCTGTCTGAATTTTTTTGAATATAAATAGCTGTGATTCTGACAGATATCAATTACCACCACAACCAAAAAAGGAGAATCATGTGCGTCTGTGAAATCGTCCTGCAGGAGCGACACACCGGCAAAATTCATGAAAATTGTCTTGTAATATTTCAAAGTTAAGATTCCGAATGGTTCCGGATCATGCAAGTTTATAGCCCATGCTTCATATTCCAGAAATTATTCCAGGACAACAACGGCCAGCAAACAACAGACATCAGCTGAAATTATAATTTTGCTTATCAGGATATACAAAAAGATACTAACTTTGTACACTCGAATAAACACTCATGGAATCTCTTTTCGAAAAATTTCAGCAAAAGCTGCTTCATACCCCCCTCGGTTTTGTGCGTTCAACCATGGAGGAAATCAACTGGGATGCGCGATTGATTGGTATAAAAGGAGCGAGAGGCGTCGGAAAAACAACTTTATTGCTGCAATACATCAAGCTGCATCTTGCTCATGCAAAGACAGAATGCCTGTATGTGAGCTTGGATTCCATTTGGTTCAACGCCCATTCGCTTGTGGAACTGGCATCAGACTTTGAAAAAAAGGGAGGCAAATACCTGTTTCTGGATGAGGTGCACAGATACGAAGGCTGGGCGCAGGAGCTCAAAAACATTTACGACGATTATCCACAATTGAAGATCGTGTTCACAGGTTCTTCCTTGCTGGAGATCCTGAATGCCCGGGCCGACCTGAGCAGAAGGGCAATTGTTTACACGATGCAGGGCTTCTCATTCAGGGAATACCTGAGTGTAGAAACAGGTTTGGCATTTGACAGGCTCAGGCTGGAACAGCTTCTGGGCAACCATGTGAACGAGGCCGGAATGATTGTTCAAAAGGTGAAACCATTGCAGTATTTCGATGCTTACCTGAAAAATGGCTATTACCCTTTCTACCGCGAGCAGCCCGGTCTTTATGAAATACGACTGGGAGAGGTTATCAATATGATGCTGGAAATTGAACTTCCGCTTTTGCGGGCGGTGGAGCTGGCCTACGTTAAAAAAGTGAAACAACTTTTGGTGATCATTGCAGAATCTGTTCCCTTTATTCCAAACGTGAGCAAACTCAGCGAGAAGATCGGCATCAACAGTGCCACCTTGCTCTCTTATCTTCATTATCTGGATGAAATAGGATTAACACGGAATTTGCTCAAGGATGCGCTGGGCATTTCTCGCTTGCAAAAGCCATCGAAAATATACCTCGAAAACACTAATCTGATCCATGTCTTAGCGCAACAAAACGCCAATATAGGGAATGTGAGGGAAACTTTTTTTGCCAATCAGACAGGTTTTCAGCATGATATTCGTTTCACTGATCAGGGCGATTTTTTAGTGGACAACTCCATCCATTTCGAAATTGGTGGTAAACAAAAATCTGCCAAACAGCTCAGGGAAGCAAAAAACGGATTTGTGATTGCCGATGGCATCGAGTTTGGCTACAACAACAAAATTCCTTTATGGCTTTTTGGGTTTTTGTATTAAGCAATCATGGCACCAGAAAAATCCGGTGGTCAGGGGTATAACGGTCTTGTGGTCTGGGGGTCTAAGGGTCTGAGGGTCAGTTCAAAGTTCAAAGTTTAAGGGTCAAAGTTCAAGGGGGGAATACGTGATGGGCAATGAGTAATGGGTGATGGGTAATGAGTAATGATTTGATGGACAATGTTTTAAGGCTAGTTATTAATCACTATTCATTATTCATTGTTCACTATTCATTTTGCGCCAGCCCTTTGTATTTCTTCGTGTTTCATAGTGGAACTTTGTGTCATAGCTTTTTTAAGTCTTAAGGTCTTAAAATCAGAAAGTCTCAAGGTCTTAAAGTCTAAAAGTCTGAAGGTCTTAAAGTCCTGGGGTCTGGAGGTCGGAGGTCAAAAGTCGGAAGTCTGAACGTCAGAAGTCGGAGGTCTGATGGATCAGAAGTCGGAAATCAGCAGCCTGAAGGTCGATTTTGCGACAGCCACCAAAGACTAAGGACCAAAAGCTAAAGACTAAAAGTCCGAAGGTCTCAAGGTCTGAAAGTCTGAAGGTCAGTTCAAAGTTCAGGGGTTAAAGTTCAAAGGGGGTGATGCGTGATGGGCAATGAGTAATGGGTGATGGGTGATGGGTAATGAGTAATGGGTAATGATTTGATGAACAATGTTTTAAGGCTAGTTATTAATCACTATTCATTATTCATTGTTCACTATTCATTTTGCGCCAGCCTTTGTGGCTCTTTGTGATTCTTAGTGGAACTTTGTGTAATAGCCCTTTACAAGTCTGAAAGTCTTAAGTATTGAAAATGGATCTTTTGACATTCATTCTGTTATGCTTTTCGTTTTTTCCGTTGTAGGTTGATTTTCCTGATCTGGTCGGCCGGATAGAGCATCTTGCCTCCAATCTTTTCAAAGTATATCAACTTTTTTTTGCGGTAAGTGTGCAGGCTTCTCTTGCTAATGCCCAATATTTCACACACTTCAGATGAACCTATCCAAAATTTTTTAGGCTTTTGCGAACGTTTCTGCAATTGATTAACCATCGAAAGGGTCAGACTGAACTCGTTGACCATTTCCACCAAAAGCGTTTTCAGGCCTTCATCCATGGTGGATTCCAGCAACAATTGTTGAACATCTTGTGGGCTTTTCCCACATACAGGTTCTTGATCAAACATTTTTTCTGTTGTTGAATGAAAAAGAACCACGGCCATGGTTATCTCCGGCTTTCGGAGACAGGGCAAAACTATCACGACAAGAGCGGTATCAGGGCTTTCATATAAAGACGATATAATACCATTTTAATTCGCTGAAGATTAGTGTATTATAACAAGGTGGTATTGAACTAGTCCGAAAGCATGCTTATCAACTGCTTCAAATCCGGTATTTTCTGAAACGTGGGTCATGTTCCAGAAAAGGAAGCTTTATGCAGGCGAACTCCCGGTCGGCAGCTGTCGTTTTTCTGAATTCCTGCTGCAGGTTGGTTTCATAACGCTTGTCGAGGTAGGCACGAATATGATTCGGTTGAATGAGAATCTTGCTCACCACTGTCGTTTTCCTGAAAATGCCAGCCTCGGCAATCACATGGTAAACCACTGCCATGAGCTTGTTGTGCGAATTGGCCTTGTTTTTTATGAAGCGCGATTGCCGGTCGATCACCGCATGCTCAAACAGTTTTTCTTCCAGGGCAAATAGCTTATCCGCATCGGCAATGTCGGCAAAACTAACTTTAAGGCCGGTCTGATGTGGTCTGTCGCCTCTGAGTGGAATAAAGGCCTCCGGCTCCACTTTGACCGGCAACGGCAAAACGATGGGGGTTGCAGGCAGCAGCATCGGTTCAACCGGTGGGGCTTCGAGGTAGTGGTAGTGGTAAATGGTGTGTTCATCGAGTGCAGGGAAGCCTGCATCATCTTCAGTGCCTGTGGCCTGCACCTCGAGGTACAGTCCTGCCAAACAGGCCTTGAGCTGGGCAAGGATGTCTTGCTCTTCCAGCTTTTGGCGTTTTGATGCAAGGGGATGTGTTTCGGTCTCCGGGTTGGCAGGCAGTTCTTCCAGGCGCAGCGGCAATTGTTGGGCTTCCTTCATCAGCCAGGCGAGTTTCGACATGGCCATATGCCGAAGGTATTGCTGATGTGCGGCATCGGTTTCCAACTCCATCCGGCCTAAAAAGTGGTTGCAGAAATTGGTTTCATCCTGTTCAATCATGGCCTTGTACCACTGATGGCGCTCGCTGTAAGCCAAGGTGCTTTTAATTGCCCAGCGGCGCTGCACTGTCAGCCGCGGCCGGGGCATGGCCTCCAGCTTTTCGCGAAACCATGCGGTGGGTTTATCCTTGTGATGCTGCATCATCAGATGGCCATGCAGCATCTGACTGATTTGGGGCAAAGGATCGGTGAGGGACAGTGTTGTCATCGAAAAGCAAAGCTATAAAAATTTGTCCCGCAAGCTGCATTCCGCATGCGAAAGCTGTTGTGCGGGTTTCGCAACATCAGAGCTTCGGGCTGCATGTGCCAGAAGGCAGACTCGCAGCCTTGCGCACCAAGTCCGTATCAAGTCCGTACCAAGTCCGTATCAAGTCTTATTGCGTTCATTTTTCACATTGAGGCCACCGAGGCGTGGAATGGTCAACACCGGGTTTAAACGATGCCATCTGATTGCATGGGTTTGCACCTTATGTTTTCCGCGGTTTGCATCCATGTCAGCCCCCATTTTGACAGCTGCCACTGCCTTGCGCGGCAAAGCAATACCCGTGCCAAACCAAAAATGGGATTTGCAGGCTTTTTGCCTTACAGGAGGCAGTGAGCTTCAAGGTGGAGCTTCGATAACCCCCATAAAATTTGAAAACATGGGAACTTTTAAAAATGGAATCCTCGGAGGATTCTCTGGCAGAGTCGGCAACGTGGTTGGCTCTTCCTGGCGCGGAAAAAGTGTAATGCGTGTGCGCCCCGCATCGGTGACGAACCCCAACACGGACAAACAGCGTGCACAGCGCAGCCGTTTTGGACTGGTCAACCGCTTTTGTGCAAGTCATGGCGAACTGGTGAAGATTGGTTTCAGGCCTTTGGCCGGAAAGCAGTCGGCATTCAATGCAGCCGCGTCTTACAACCTCAGGAACGCTGTGGTCGGCGACTATCCTGATGTCCAGTTGCGTTTCGCCGACCTGAAGGTGAGCATGGGTTTGCTTCCCGGCCTTGAAGGGCTGAGCCTGACCCAGACTGCTGCAGATCTTTTGCAGCTGAGCTGGACCGACAACAGCAGCAAAGCCCTGGCTTCGGCCGGTGATTTGCTCATGGTTGGGCTCTTTGATCCAGTCAAAGAGTCGGGGCTCAACTTCAGCAATGCCGCTACCCGCGCCGATGCGCAGGCCTCACTCGAAATTCCTGCCGATTGGCAGGGCCGTTCGGTGGAGCTGTACGCCTTCTTCCTCTCCGTCGCCGCCCTCGGTGGTGTGGCCTCCAAAGAGCAGGTGTCGGACTCCCTGCACGGCGGCAGCCTTGCGCTGATGAGCTGAGAGGCGTTGAAGCGCAAAGGAAAAGCCTGGCGAAAGCCGGGCTTTTTTTGTCTTTCGACTCTTGGTGGAAATATTATTCTTCCAGTTGCTGCTTATGTTCCTGACGGTAATAGCGAAAGATTTTTTTACCGGCCCAGAATGATGCAGCGGCTAGCATTACAGCGATACCTTCCCCGAGGGGTGCGCTGCCACCGACGGGGCCACCGCCTGTGGAAGGATCGCCGGGAGGATTTGGCGGACCCTGAGCAAGCAATGATGAGCAGCAGAAGATCAAAGCCATGGTGTGTGTCATACACACATAGCATTATCTAAAATACCATATAACTATCATTAACTGCGAAACTGCCTAAAAAATCTCTATATTATTTGACTTAAGGCTGCTATGGGATTATTATCTTTATAAATAATTATGTCACCATGTCCTCTAAAATTGCTGGTCACGGCAACTTTTAAGCTATTATTTTGATCAATTAAAAGTAAATTTGATTCATTGTTTTCACCTATACGAATGGCGATTCTAGAACCATGAATTCCACTACCTATAAATAATGCCATATTTGTGCCTTCTTGGCAAAGTGTTAATTGACTACTGCTCATTGCTTTACCTTCAAGATCAACGCCTGGAATCATTGAATTTGAAGCATTAAGAGTTAAACTTGGTTTATTTTTATCATCCAATGATAAATTTATCGAAGGATTGCCAAAACTATCTCTTAAAACAATCTGGGGATTACCTTTTGAGTCAGTTCTTAATTCCATTCTTGTTTTGTCATCATTATCAACAATAATGATTTTTTTTGTTTTAATAAGATCTTCTGTCATGGCTAATTTGTTTACATTAATTTGAGTGATTTTTTAAACACTTAAAAGGAACTGGTCTGACAAGGTGGAAAACCAGATCGCTTTCTTAAATTGTTCGGTTTTCTCCTTGACTTGCTTATAACGGCCGAGTGTAGCAGCAGTAAGGGATTGCGGGCTTCGTCACTGTCAAGCTACACCGAAGTTTGAGCGGGGCAGAATGCTTGAATTATCACTGAAACCCTTTTTGCTGCTACAATTTGTTTAAGCATAGTCATTTTTTTCTTCATCGAAGTAAAAATAAATAAGCTGCTCCACCTTCTACTTGTTTTCTGTGTTCTGCCCTTCCAATAATTGAACCCCCGAAAAGTCCGGTATTGTCATAAACATTCCCGGATGTGTCAACTCTGCCAATATAGTCACCTCCAAATGAACCAGTAAACACCCGCCCATCTGAATGGATTCGTCCGATAATTGAGCCTTTAAACAATAATCCAGGGGCATAAACATAACCATTTGAATCAACACTTCCTTTAAAAGTGCCACCAAATGTGCCGGTATAGACATTACCTGAATTGTCAATACGACCGACACAAGAACCTCCAAAATGCTCATTATAAATTAAGCCCATGTCCAATTACCTTGAATAGACCTTATCATAATCAGAGTATTCCTTTGAACCACATTTTGGACAGACAGTTCCATTTCCGTCTCCGCAATTGCTACAATATTTCTTACCACATTTACGGCAGGTATGCACAAAAAAATAGTTCGATGAAGATGATTTTTCAGCTTTACGTCCACAGTTTGGACAACTACTATAATCGCTCATGATACTTAAAGTTAAGTTTGAAATTATATTTATAATGATTAAATTGGTTTACTTTGTATGTGGTCATTTTAAAAGAGTATTAAATTTTAATACTTGAGAGTTACTTTGTTCACGCACTTACTTGGGACAGGTCTGTCAGGGTGAAAACCCTGGTCACTTGAATAAAGAGTACAACTTGCTTTTTTATGGTCACTTGTCCAAACTTTGCAGTGAGAGCAATCAGCACAGCGATCGCTTGATTTAATTGTTTGCATGGTCCAATATTTTATTGTAATGATTTTTTTATGTTATCTAAATATTTTTGGATGGATTCACAGACTAACCAATAATCATTGATTGAACCAAAAATTGTATTTAAATATTTAATGCCATTAGGAGCATAGTGGCTACTATAATAAATTTCTTTAAACCGTTCTCTCTTATTGTTCAGGAAGGTTAGTGTAAGATCAAATAAATTTTCGTTAAATTCAGTATCTGGCATATAAAAACAACCGGAAATATTAGAATAGAGGTTCTTGATAGTATCTTGATCTACTTGACCTTCTAAAATACCGCAAATTTCTTTTGTGTGATAATCAATTTGCTCAACATAAAAGTTGCTCAAAGATAAAAAAGAAGTGAGAATGTAAGCTGCACCAATAAAATCTTCAACGGTTTGATATTCAAAGTTCAAGTTTAGATTGATGATTCCATTTTCATTTTTTTGTGTCTGTTGTGGTCCAATATGATATTGATGTCGATGCTCTTCATTTTTTATTCGTAATATTTTTTTTTTCATTAATGCCATCAATGTTCGCGTATTCTTTTCTAATTCTAGCACATCTGAACCTTCGATAGCGGATTTTTCAATAGAGGATAGGGTTTGGCGGATCGCGGGATCAATGTAGATTTGGTTCACCAGATCCCGCGAGGCGGCCACTTGGTCGGGCGTCGCCACGTTTTGCGTCTGATAGATCGGCGCCGAGGTGGCCATCCGGTCGAGAATCGTCAGTTCCTCGTCCTTCGTCGGATAGCCCACGGTCACCTTGAGCAGGAAGCGGTCGAGCTGGGCCTCGGGAAGCTGATAGGTGCCCTCCTGGTCGATCGGGTTCTGGGTGGCCAGCACCAGGAACGGCTGGGGCAGGGGATAAGAGTGGTCGCCGAGCGTCACCTGGCGCTCCTGCATCGCCTCCAGCAGGGCGGACTGCACCTTGGCCGGGGCGCGGTTGATTTCGTCGGCGAGGATCAGGTTGTGGAAGATCGGGCCGAGCTTCGGCTCGAACTTCACCGCCTGCGGGTGGTAAACCATGGTGCCCACGAGGTCCGCGGGCAGCAGATCCGGCGTGAACTGGAAACGCGCGAACGAGGCGGCCAGCGAGCCGGAAAGCGCCTTCACGGCCAGGGTTTTCGCCAGTCCGGGCACGCCCTCCAACAGGATGTGGCCGTTGCAGAGCAGGCCGATCAGCAGCCGGTCCA
>JBDHYV010000084.1:0-9774 GCA_039811545.1 Bacteroidales bacterium
AATACTTCTTACAACAAATTGATTATTAAGAATTAATTTGGAAATAAAAAAGGCTGCCTGTTTACAAAGGCAGCCTTTTTCTTTTCCTTTATCAAATTAGAAGAGTTCTTCTAAAGCAGATTTTATCAATTCCGGGTCTGTCCCTAAACCATTG
This sequence comes from Bacteroidales bacterium, assembly GCA_039811545.1. GTDB lineage: Bacteria > Bacteroidota > Bacteroidia > Bacteroidales > F082 > JALNZU01. Next base: position 155 of record JBDHYV010000084.1, read on the forward strand.
AAACTCTTTAGGATAACGCCTTGCTTGTCGAGTACGAGCTTGCGGTTGGAGTGGGCAATACCGCCGTCATCTACAAACTCAAAACTGATATCGGTGGCCATTGCCAAATCTTTGACAAGGTCTTCGTTGCCATGAAGCAGCGACCAGTTTGCCCCTAATTCCTGCGAGTCGGCATATTCTTTCAGCCTCTCCGGCAAGTCGCGCAGATGGTCGAAACTAACCAATACAAAATGGAACTTTTGCCTTTCTTCGGGGCTAAACAAGGCCTCTAACTTTTTAAGATCGTTGACCATCATTGGACAAGCGTACTCACAATGGGTGAAAATCATGGTAAACACTATGGGTTTTCCGGCGAAAGCCTTCAACTGAAGACTGTCGCCATTTTGGTCGCTCCAGTAGCCGTCAATGTGATAAATGGAATTGCCCGGAAGCTCCGTTGCTTCAACTTGACTTACAGCGGGTTTTTTTTCATTTGATGATGGGTTGCAGGCGTTTACAGCCAGCAATACAAATAGCCCGAAGGCGGCAGTTAGATAGTTTTTTAAAGTGATTTTGCGCATCTGAAACCAAGTTTTTGTGAAGTAAAATTTCCTTTCAGGCTTCCCCTGAAAGCATAACGAATAAATGTGGCATAGTCGGAAACATCGCTGACACCAAGCGAACCACTGCCGCAATACAAACCTTCAGGAAGGCCATCACCACCATCACGCCGGCTTCCGGCTGCTGATTTCTCGAAGTCGTCAACCCATTCCCAGATCAAACCAAACATATCGTTTAATCCGTTGCTGTTTTGATAAACCGAGCCTACCGCAGCCAGTTCGGGCATTTTCCTGCTGTACCAGAGTAAAATTATCTCGTTGACATCATGGTATCTCGAACCAACAGGCGGAGCTGAGGCAGCAAACTCCCATTCAGCAGTGGTGGGCAGCCTCTTGCCATGACTTTTACAATAAGCACTTGCTGCAAACCACGAGACGTTCACCACTGGATAGTTCGCCGATTCGGCTTTTTGTTGGCTCTCCCAATGTTTCAAATAATTCTCATCTGCAAAAAGTGCTTTGACTGCCTGTTTTTTCCAACGCGGATTTTGTTCTACAAATGCTTCGAATTCACGATTGGTAACGGCGTTGGCTTCCAAATAGAACGGCTTCACCTGAATCCTTTGCCCGGTATCATTGACAAAAGGCCGAAACTGACCCCCGCCAATGCGAACCATCCCCGTAGGAACCTGTGCTTTCGAGCTTTGTCCAAAACCCAAAAAGCACAGGATGAAGATTGTTAGTGAGATACGTTGCATTATTTTTCGCTTTCCCTCCAGCCTTTTACTTCGGATGCTTTGATCAGGGTGTTCTCTTTGTTAAATTCGTTGTGAATATAGGTGAGGATGCTGGCAATCTCATCGTCGTTCAGGCTCACGGCCGGCATGATGTTGTTGTATTTCTGGCCGTTGACCACAATCTCGCCCTGAAGCCCGCGGATAATGATGCCTGCGCCTTTGTCGCTTCGTGCCTTGAGGAAATCGGAATTGACCAGGGGCGGGAAGGTGCCGCTGATGCCGGTGCCTTGCTCCATGTGGCAGGCCATACAGTTTTGCAGATAAAGCCGCTTTCCGGCTTCCATCCTTTCTTGCTGGCTTTTTTCGGGGAGAGCCACCATCGGCTGACCCGACTTGCCCGAACTGATGTGTTGAATAGCTGAACCTTCAGGAAGATAAACTTCTTCTTTTTGTTTTCCGGTGAAGACCTCATGGTTCTCATCGCCAACTACTTTAATTTGTGCCAAAGCCCCTTTGTTGAAAGCCCTGAAAATACTGTGATCCACTAAATGAAGTGTTCCGGGAACCTCGCATTTAAACTCGGCAATAGCCGAGCCTCCGGCAGGAATCAGCGTGGTTTGAACGTCATGATTGACAAGGCTGCCACCTTCCACGTAAACTTTGTTGAAAATCTCGCCAATGACATGGAACGACGACACCAAGTTTGGCCCGCCATTGCCAAGAAACAGCCTCACAGTTTCGCCAACTTTCACCGTCATGGCATTGGCTCCTGAATTTGCACCAACAGCACCATTCATCACCACATAGTCCGGACGCTCGTCAAGAGCTTTTTGCATGCTAAAATCCTGATGGCCTTTTTCGCCAAAGCGTCCGCTCGTGTAGAACTCGCCCTGCATCACATAAAACTCATGATCAACCGGCGGAAGACCTTCCAACGGCTCCACCAAAATGAGGCCATACATCCCATTAGCGATATGCATCCCAACAGGAGCCGTTGCACAATGATACACATAAAGACCCTGATTGAGCGCGCGGAATGTAAATTGTGCGCTTTTTCCCGGCGCAATAAGCGAGGCTTCTGCTCCACCTCCCGGGCCTGTAACGGCATGTAAATCAATGTTGTGAGGTAACATATTGTCAGGGTGGTTGTGAAGATGAAACTCAACCAGATCACCTTGACGAATTCGAATGAACTTGCCGGGTACGCTGCCTCCAAAAGTCCAGAATGTGTAATCAACACCATCGGCAAGCCGCATCGTCTTTTCAATAATTTCGAGGTTGACAATCACTTTAGTGTTGTGTTTGGCATCAATATGCGGCGGAACTTCCGGCGCATCAGTCAGCACGGCCTGTACTTCGCCCTCGATTGGGCCTAAAATTTGTTGACTGGCATTTTCCGGCGACTGGCACGAAAAAGCTGCTGTCCATAAAAATCCAATACCTGTCAAAAGACGGAGTGAGGCGCGTAAACGTTGAATAAGTAACATTGTGTTTTGTTGTTGAGTTAAAAATAAGTTTTAATAAACAGTTAAAGTCCTTCTAAAGTTCAGAAAATTTCATAGGCGACGAAAATCTTGCGCGGCTGGATATTCGACTTCCAATACTGGATGAAGCTCCTCGCTCTGCCCGGTTAATTCCCTATACCGCAAAAATAATCATATTAAGTAATCCAATACCTAAATGGTGAAATAGTTTATGCAAATTACCGATATTTTAGTGTTTATTGAATAGCTAATGCGTGTACGAAAAGGATAAATGACTTAAATTCTGGTGTATAGGAAAAGAAATCACGCAAAGAAGTTTTTCATAGAAAAACTTCTTTGCGTGATGTGAAGCCTGAGCGAAAACAACCTATTTAGGTTCGCTCTTGATGCTTGAGTTACTGAAAGGAAAATCAGCCCAGGTCGCCTACGCCTTCCGAGCGTTTTCTAAGTTCATCGGCTATCGCAACAAACTCGGAAACGTTCATCTCTTTGATGTAAACTAGTCCGTGTGAGGCTCTTACAAGAGGGCTTGGGTTTTCATAGAAAAAGTTTTTGCCAAGCAGCAACTGGATTTGTTTGAGCTGTTTGACCCAGGTCATACGTGTTAATTCGCTGAATGCGCCGTCATATTCAAAGCTTGGGAAGGAGGCATTTACCTGACTAAGGTAGCTCTCGGCAAAAGATTTTTCGAGAACGGCCAACGAGTTGAGCGAGACGGGCACGATGAGGTCGGCATCGGCTGGATGGAAACGATACCATACGTTGCGATAACCCAAGATGCGAAGTTTGGACAAGTCGGCTTCTTTGGCCCATTCCTGTACTGCGCCGGCAATGGCTTGCAAAACCTTGTAATGGGTGTCGGGGCCGCTGCCTTCTGGGTCTAAGGCTAAACTGATGATCGTGGGTTTGAGTTGGCGAAGCTGAGCAAGGATGGGCAGCATATCGCGGTCTTTTTCCGGATTTTCGGTGAAAATTTCGCCTTTGTAGAAACCAAGCCGCAGATGATGTACGTTTTTAACCTGTACGCCATAATATGCCCAAACCAATTCTTCCTCAAACTCACGGAGCATTCCTTTCAGGGTCTGAATATCGGGTGGATTTTTGCTGCCATCGTAACTCTGACGAAGCAAATCGGCAGTATTTGTCAAGGTTTCAATCAGTTGTCCGATGTCTTTAATTTTCCAAATCTCCACCGATGCCCTCACGATGCGGTGGCAAAGTCCGCGCCGTTTTCCGTAGTCATTGCCACTGGCTACATTATTCAGGAAATGATAAACGTCTTTATCCCATTTATAGGCATAGCCATTTTCAAAAAAGTCGGGATATTTCACCATCTGAATTTCGCCTTGCTCAAGAAAACGCAGGGTGTCGTGGAGGGCGTTGAGCAGAAAATGATTGGTTACTGCGGTAAAACCGGAAGTCATCACCGCAAAATGAATGTCGTTGGAAGCGTGACGAAGCTGCCTGATGGTGTAAGGCATGATGCCCAGCATAATGTCGTCGTGATGAGGGCCGGTGTGATAAATCACTTGATTTTCATCACGTTGCATCCCTTTGTGTAGCTTATTTTTGATAGATTCGACAACCGATGTAACTGTATTTTTATTCAAATTGGGGATCAGCGAACACCAAGGATCGGCTTTCAAATCGTCCAAAGTCAGATGATGGCCATATTTATTGAGTTTCTGGCAAAGGTTGATGATGGCTTTTTCGGTTTTTATATGATCCCATTGGCCTTGGGTATAGTAACGTTCTATGGAGTCGCTGAGCTGGGTGGCGGCGCCCTCGGTCAAATAAAAACGTGCGTTGGGCAGACGCTGCAACACCGTAGCCGGATAAACGCTGTTCATTTCGTTTTCGAGGGCAGCTTTCACCACGTCGGCTTTGGCCTCTCCGGCAGCAAAAATGATGGCCACAGCATCGGGTTTGTTGGTGATAGTCTCTAAACCAATGGTGATGACTAACCGATGCCGCGATACCTCGATGCCGCCAAGATCGCCGGCGGCCACGGCTTGTGTCTCAAAATTGGTCTGTGTGAGTCGGGTGGTGGAATAAAGGTCGGAACCGCGTGTATTGAAAGCGATGTGACCGTCGGGACCTATGCCACCCAAAAAGAATCCAATGCCGCCTTTGTCGCGAATTTTCTTCTCGTAGTCCGAACACCAGTTGTCAATACAAAAGATCGAAGCTTTCTGAATCTCCTCCATCACCGAACGGGCTTCGCGGTAGCGCAGGCTCAAATCAATGGTCGAGTCGGGGAACACCTCGCTGTAATGTTTGCCGTTTGCCAAACGGATTTTATCCGCGTTGATTAACAGGGCTTTCTCGGCATCGAGGCCAAACCCTTTGATGTAAAAATGATTGACATAATTATAAAATGAGTTGTGCTGAAACGGCGAGATAGGATAAAACTCATCAATCTGCACAAACTGCAAACCCCTGAGGTCGGGTTTGCGAAGATTGTGGATGCCATACTCACCAAAGAGCCGTCGTATTTTTTCGGTATGCCAGTTTTCGAGGAGATGATGGGTGTATTTGATAAAATATTCCGGTGTTTTACCAGTGGGAAGGCTGATGACTCCTTCAGGGTTTTCTGATGCCCATTCCAAAAAACGTAGCGAAGTCAGGATGCCTAATTTTGGAAAGTCGTTGGTGATGAGGTAGGGAGTTCGTGTGCTGATTTTTTCGATGCCCGAAGCCCGGATGAAGGCTTGTTCAACTTCTGTGAAATGGGTCTGTTTCATCGGTTAAAATGTTTGTGTTGATGTTGTTGCAAAAATAGAAAAAAAGCAGGGTTCACATTAGTTTGCCCTGCTTGGTCACTAACCATTTTATTCAAAAACAACCTCGAAAGGTTTCATCTTTTTGTTTGACTTTAAACGTGGTTTTTTGTGCCTTTTTTTGCGCTGCCGACTTATGAGATGCAGTCGGCAGCGCGGCAAGGCAATTGTTTATCAGTGTTTAGCCCACCAAAGCGGTGTCAGCACGGCATCGGCTCCGCCCAGGAACGAAACAGCTTGCTGATAGCCCTGAGGGTTGCTGTTTTCGAGACTGGAAGGATATTTCAGTCGTTGGGGGAAGTTGGCAATGGAGTTTTCCATATAGTTGCTGCTGTTTAGGTTGGGCAGCGTTGGGATTGGCAGCTCAATGGCAGGGTTGTCGAAGAAAGGCAGGCCGAGCCGGCGATGGTCGTTCCACGCTTCGAGTGGCAGCCAGGGATATTGGGCCAGATACTTCTGGGTGATGATCTTGTTGAGCTGATCGTTGCGGACGGCACCACCTTTATAAATAGTGGTGGAAGGATAGTGGAAGGTGTAAGTGCCATTTTCTCCAGTGTAGCCATTGACGTATGCTTTGGCAATGGTGGCAGGAGCTTCTGCAGTGTGGGTCCAACTGACCGATGTTCCCACATTGTTGTAACTTGTCGAGTTGAGATAGTCATTCAGGAAATTATCCACACCAAAATAGTTTAAGCTGGCCGCAATGCCGCTTTCATAAGCTGTTTTGGCGTCAACAGGGGTTGTCCAGCCTTTCAGTGCTGCTTCGGCAATCAGGAAGTAGGTTTCCCAAGGGCCAAAGAATACCCGTTCGCTGGCGCTCCTGAAACGTTGGGTCATGCGCGGCATGGTTCCTACATAAGTTGATACCTGATTTTTTGGTCCTTTGGGGCCCCAGTTGCCAAGAGGAGAGGCGTTGAAGCAATATTTGGCATCAATGGTAACCAACACTTCATCGTTGTCGAGATTGAAAAGGTTGCGTTGGGTGTTCATGGCATCGGTTGTCCACGAGGGATAGGTGCAGAAGTTGGGATTGTCGAACCAGCCTGGGAGGATGTAGTTTTTGTATGCCCGTGGGTCAATGGTGGCAGGCACGCCATCAAACCAGAAGCCGGCGGCGGGGTCGTTAGTAGCGGTTGCGATGTGATTTTCATAGCGGACTCCAAGATAGTCGGCCGGTTTAATATAGGGATGAATCTCGGCGGGGAGTTGATCGGCAGAGGAGATGCCTCCTAGTCCGACTAAAATGTTTCTCATCGAAGTGGAGATGGTTTGAGCGTTCCACTCGCGTGACATCACAGGTGAGAGGGCATCCCATCCGCCATCGCGTTCGGCTACCTTGAAGGCATCAGCCCAGCCAAGGATGATATCGCTGCCATTAACGGCTTCCTGAAATTGTGTTTTGGCAAAGTCGGGAGCTACTTCCGAAAGACGCATGGCTAGCCTCATCCGAATCGAATTGGCGTATTTCCTCCATTTTGCATAGTCAAAACCATAGGCTTTGTCGAATTTAGCAGCGTCGGGAGAGGTTTTTTCAATGTCAATTTTCGATGCTGCGTCTTTCAACTCGCTGAGCATGAACTTATACACCGTTTCTAAGTCTTTGAATTCGGGGTTTACACCTTGGAAGCCATCTATGGGCATGGGGCCAAAATTGTCGGCAAACTCGCTCATCAGATAAACTCTCCAGATGCGGGCTGTTTGCATCATGTTCGAGGTGTAAGCATAAGCTGTGCCATTGCCAATCTTTGCTTGTGCAACAGTAATGGCACTGGTGGCGTCTTTCAACCAACCTGAGAGATAGCGGTAATAGTCGGAGCTCCAGCCATCGTCATAGTCGCCCCACGAAACAGCACCATTAGTGCGATCAAAACGGGCGGCATTTTTCCAATAGAGAACAAAGGCGCGCTCAGCCACATGAGGATCCATTTGGGCACCGGTAATGGAATTGTTGATGAAATATTCAACCTGAACCTGGTCAATGCTGGCGGCTTTGGGGTTGACGTTCACATCCAGAAAATCCTTCTTACAGGCGTTGAAAACAAGGCCGGCTGCAAGGATGATGAAAGTATATTTGATAATTCGTTTCATGTTGCTTTACTATTAGAATGATACACTAAGGTTATACAAAAACGTCCGGTTGGAGGGGGGTGCAGCGTTTTCAAAGCCGAGGGCGTTGGTGCCTGTTGCAAACACCGCTTCAGGGTCAACTCCGTTGAGGTAGCTCTTGATGAGCCATATGTTGTTCATGGTCGCGCCAATTTTTACCGACTGGAAGGGAGTGCTGTTCAGTAGGTTGCGTGGCAAATCGTAACTCAAGTTGATGTATCGCAAACGGATGCTGGTGGCATCGTAAATGTTGGCTTCGGTGATGCCAAGATTCCCTGTTCCGGCTACAGTCTGCCAATATTGCTGTTGCGTAATCTCAACATTATTCTTGCTGAAAGTGCCGTCGCCATTGTCAATTACTCCGGCTACAACGAGTTTTGGTCGCTGGCCATCAACAACGGTAGCGTCTGCTGTTCCGTAAAACTGCATCTGCTGATTGGTTTGCGAGAAAATATAACCTCCAAAACGACCATCAAACATAAATCCGAGATTGAAGCCTTTGTATGACAAAGTGTTGGTAAATCCTAACATGGCATCGGGTTGCTGGCTGCCAAAAGCTTTTGGGTCGTTATTGACCTGTGGTAATCCGTTGGCATCCAAAATCATCTGTCCGAAGAAGGGGCTTGCTTTGTCATCAACTCTCAAGAAACTGGTGCCAAATATCATGCCGTAGTCTTGCCCAACTTCAGCAACAATCTTCATGTTGTCGAAACCGCCAAGCCCGTAGATATCAACGTCATCGGTCAGTTTTTCGATGGTGTTACGATTGTGCGAGTAGTTTAATTGGGCTGTCTAGCTCAAGCTTTTCGGGTTGTCGAGGATTTTTCCGTTGACCATAAACTCAAAGCCTTGATTTTGAATATTTCCGGCATTGATTTTTTTGAAGTTATAGCCACTCAGAGGATCCATTGGCAGGTTAATCAACTGGTTGGTGGCGTTCGACTTATACAAAGTTAAGTCAAGACCCAAACGGTTTTTAAAGAAACGAACATCGGCTCCAATCTCTTTCGATGAGATCAATTCGCTCTTGACATTGGGATCGAGCAAAATGTTGCCGGTGGTAGCTGTAGTATTTCCTAATGGGTCGTTGCTGATGCTGTAGGTATTGTATAACTCATAAGGATTCAGCGAATTACCAACTTCGGCAATCGAAGCACGAACACGGGCAAAGGTCAGCCACCAAGGAATGGTTTTATCTAATTTTTCCATCATGTCGGTGATTACCCACGATACACTGACCGAAGGATAGGCAAACGAACGGTTGTCTTGGTTCAGGGTTGACGACCAGTCGTTGCGCAGTGTCCCATCCAGGAACACATAGCCGTCCCAGTTCAGTTGCAAGGTGCCATAAGCCGAGAGGATACGTTTCTGATAGAATCCTTCGCCAAGGGTAGGTTTGGTTTTGCCGTTATTGAGGGCAAAAAGGTTGGGTACTTCTAATTCGCCCGAGCTGCCACTGATGGACGAAAATTGCTGATCCATGATGTTTCCACCCACCGAGGCACTGCCGCCCACTTTTGAGAAGAGGTTATCTCTCTTTGCGGTGAACAGGGTGCTGAAGTTGTTTTCAAAGAAAGTTTCTTTGCCCATATTGAACGCACCATTGGGTTGGATGGGACTTCCGGCATAACGTTTGCCTTCGGTATTAGTGGTGTAAATGTCGGAACTAGCATTCAGTTCACCGGTGAGCCACTCGTTGAAATGATGTTTCAAAGAGGTGAAGAGCAGGAAACGGTCGCGGATGTCGCTGTTCAGCGCATATTTCGATGTCCAGTAGGGATTAATCTGATTGCTTCCGCCATACCACAGCATTTTGCCGGCTTCGTTGGTAGCGGCATCAAACTGGGTGATGTCCATGCTTCTTGGCATCAGATACATGGTGTAGAAGGGGTTCTGGTAGTTGTGTCCGAGCAGCGGCCTGTTTTTGGCTTCTGCTTTCAGATATTGAATCTTGGTGTCAATACTCCAGTTTTT
>JBDHYV010000085.1:0-9602 GCA_039811545.1 Bacteroidales bacterium
GGGTGCGCGGGCAGGCGCGAACGGCGGCGCCGGCAATGAATGAAAAAACAACAGCAAATCCTTGAACCTGGCCTCTGACAAGAGGCTATCTCGCCCAAAGGGCGACGGTTCATTGGATTTGCTTTGGTTTTTCAGAGTGGAAAGGCGCATCGTTCGCGCAAGGTTTTTTGGTGCTTTTGAACCAGCAAAAGCACAAGAAAAATGAGCACTTTCTGTACTTTCCCTGAATGGAAAGTACCAAAAAATATTGAATGGGTGAAAATTTCCGGAATCTTTTCAGGGAATTTATTTTTCCCCTGATTGTATCACTTTGTGAAGACAACGTTCAATCATTTCGACTGCTCGATCAATAATTTCTCTCTTGGTACGGAAGGCTAAGATGGCCATTCGAATCACAAAGCGTCCGCCAATGACCGATGAGCTGAGATAGACCGACCCATCGGCATGAATCTCATCCATCAATCGTTTGTTCATTTCATCTGTTTCGTTTTCAAACGGAAACCAGAAATAACTCACCGAGAGGTCGGGTTCGGGGCCTAAGCTGAACCCAAGCTTTGCAAGTCGTTGCCGGAAATAGCGCGTCAACAGGAGTTTTTCTTCGAGGCAAGCTTTGAAAGGCTCAATTCCATGCACTTGTAAGGGCAACCACACCCGTAACCCTCTGAAATGTTTGGTAAGTTCGGGCGAGAGGTTGGCCTGACTTTTGAGCATCTCCTCGTTTGCACCGTCCTGCATATAATTGGCCGTATAATAATGCGAGTGTAGCGCCGAATCCGCATCTTTAATCAACACAGCACCAACGCCATAAGGAATAAACAGTCCTTTATGGGGGTCAACAATCAGCGAGTCGGCTTTTTCGATGCCGCGAAACAGGTCTTTTTTCGAGGTCAGGATAAAAAAGCCGCCATAAGCCGCATCCACATGAAACCACAGCCGATGACGACGGGCTATCTCGCCGATCTCGTCAATCGGATCAACGGCACCGGTGTCGGTGGTGCCGGCCGTAGCCACCACCAAAAACGGGTTCAGTCCGGACGCAAGGTCTTGTTGAATTTGCACTGACAGATCCTCAGGTTGCATCCGATGGTGCTCATCCATAGCGATATAGCGAATGATGACATCTTCTAAGCCGATGATACGCAAAGCCTTCTGTGTGGAATGATGCACCTGGCCGCTCACATAAACCACACTATTACGCACCTTTTCGTTTTTCACCTGATGACGGTCGCGGGCTGCGGTGAAGGCAATCAGCGTGGAGACCGACCCGCCCGACGAGAGACTTCCAACGGCGGTTTCGGGAAACGAAAAGACAGATTTCAGCCAGTTGACGACTTCATTTTCGATGGAGGCAGCTCCCGGCGAGGCGTAATAGACACTGGCATAGGGATTGGTTACGGCAGCAATAAAATCGGCCAAGGCAGCCGTGTAAACTCCTCCTCCCGGAATATATCCCAGATGAGTGCCGGCAGCAGCGTTGATGCCTGTTTCAGCCACCTCGTAACGATAGGTTTCCAAAAGTTCGGAAAGCGGTGTCTTCTCGGCTTTGATTGCCAAATTCCCATTTTTTCTGGGGTTGTATCCCCGCACCTGCGGAAGACCGTTGATGAACGTATCGGTAACTTCGGTCACCTTTTGCAACATGATTTGTCGTTCGCTTTCAGGAAGATCAAGCTCGTTGCTTACTTTTTGCAACTCATTCAGTCTGTGGATGATCTGTTCGGTTGTCATAGTAGAATTTTTTGAAAATAGGTCAGTATTTCACGTGTATTGCTTTAAAACCGGGTAAAAATAAAACTTTCCGAAAAAAAGACGAGCTGCCCGAAGCCTTGAAGTCAACTTTCGGCTGTTTCCGTTCGGTTTACGGTGAAAAAAAGGAAGATTGTCTGCTAAAATATTTACCTCAGAAGCAGTTTTCGGCTAATCTTCGGCAGTATTTTTCAGTGCCATCAACAAAGTATATGCGCCTTTGGCCACAAAACTAAGATGGTTTCCATTTTCGATGCCTTCAATTTCGGTGAAGCCATTCTCCGACTTCCCTGTAACGATTTCAAGCATTTCAAATTCTATCTCTCCTTTACGTACAAAGGCATAAGTCTTATTTTCGAACCTCACGATGGCTTCATCAGGAAGGCAGGGAACGGTTTCGCCAGCTATTTCCACTTCGGCATTCATAAACATTCCGGCTATCAGGGTGGGGTCGGCCTGATCAAAACGACAACGAAGCTGGGCAGAGTTCTCCGACGAAAGAACCTTATCCATCAGAAAAATGGTGCAAGCCATCTTTTTCTGCGGCTGCGTGTTGGTGAAAGCAACAAGTTTCTGACCCACGCCAAGATGTCCGATATCTTTGTCGAAAACGGTTAAAACTAATTGTAAATCGTCGGGCGAGATGATACTAAAAAGCATTTCGCCGGGATTGAGATATTTCCCGATATTGGCATTCATTCCGCTGACATATCCGCTGATGGGTGCATAGACCGGGAGTTCGGCGCTGATGGTGGAAGGATTCAGGCGGGTGGGATCAAGGCCGATAAGCCGGAGCTTTTGCTCCAGCGACTTCATCAACACCTGGCGGCTCACATAATTTGTTCCGGCATATTCTAACTCTTTGTCACTGCTGGCTTTTGATTCATTGAGCTCTTTCTGCCTGTTAAACTCGCTTTCGTAAAGCGCAAATTCTGCCTTTGCAATCAGATAATCCTGCTGGAGCTGAATATATTGAGGATCCTCAACGATGGCAATTTTTTCACCCTTTTTCACCAACATCCCCTTTAACAGTTTTGTGGATTTCAGAAAACCACCGTAAGGCAGGCTAATGGTAACCTCCTTCTGAGGAGGAATTTCGGTTTTCCCGTTGAGCCGCTTCACCGATGAAAGGGTCTTTGTTTCGACTTCCGTGAATGTGATGCCTGCATTATCGAACTGCGCCTTCGTCAAAACCAGATGATTTTGCGTTTTTTGTACCGGCGAAACGGCTTCGTTTTGATGTTGATTCTGACATGAAAAAAGTATGAATAAAGCCAGAAATCCAATTTTATCTATTCTCATTATGCTGATTATTAATTATTTACAAGATACTTTAATTCAACAACCGCCCTGTTTCTTTCGAACATGGCATCAATATAATTTGTTTTTATTGCAACAGCCTGACCTATCAGAAGGCTCCATTCCAGATAATTGATTTGACCCGCGATGATTTTATGGTTGGCTGTGGCTATCAACAGCCCGGCATTTTTCAATGCAGTTTCCTCATAATGTCTGACAACGGCATCCCATTTTTGGTATTGGGCGAGGGCGGCATCAAATTCCACCTGAAAGCTTTTTACCGATGACTCGAAATCCGTTTGGGCGATGAGGACATTCATTTTTGCGGCATGGATTCTTGATTTCTGGGCTGTAGAGACCAAAGGCAATTGCAAACCGATCATGACAGATTGAAATCGCGGCTGTGCGTCATACACAACTCCATCGGAGCCTAATCCGCTGATGCCCTGCCGATAATAACCCAAAGATATTTCAGGGAGCAATTTTGCCCGTTCGGCTTTCAGTCCGGCCTCGGCTACAACTTCTTGCTGTTCGGCAAGTTGGATTCGGGGATGGTTCTGCAAAGCCGCCTTATCAGGGTTTTGGTCATAATGAAGGACGATATTCTGCTCCGAAGGTACGAGCAAGGTTTTGCTGTTGAGCAACAATTGTAACTGACGCAATGCCATGTTTCTATCCTTTTCAAGCTCTACAAGCTGAAGCATGGCCTCTCCCAACTGATTCTCGGCGGCTGCCACCTCCAAAGCCAAGGTTTCACCTTTAGCTAATCGCCTGCGTGTTTTGTCAAGAAAAACCTTAAAAATGCTATCTACCTCATTGAGAACCTGCTGCTTTTGTCCAAGATAATCAATATGAAGATAGACCTGTGTTACCTGTTTTTTCAAGAGAGCTGCGCCGACCTCGGAGGCTGTCAGGCTTGTCTTCCATTCCTCTTGCATCAGCCATTTTTGCGAACGATAAACCGTGGGAAAACTAAATGACTGTTCAATCCCAAATTTCACATCCGAGCCGGGGCTGTTCATCTGCCCGTATTCGCTAAAAACCCTTGTCATCGGGATATTGAACGATGAACGTATCAGGGCTTGATGATATCCGGCACGAAGTCGTTCATTTTTGAGGTCGAGGTTATTTTTCAAGGCCGTATCTATGGCCTGGTCGAGGCGAACAGGAGTCTGAGCTATACTGTCGGAAAATGGCATCAGCAGCATGAACAGCATTGCCCCCAAAACCAATGTTTTGTTGCGTTTTGGGCCAAAGCGCTTATGAAAAAACATATAAAACACAGGCAAAACGTACAAGGTGAGGAAGGTTGCCACTAAAAGACCGCCAATCACGACGGTGGCTAATGGGCGTTGCACCTCGGCTCCTTCACCCTTGCTTACGGCCATCGGCAGAAAGCCAAGAGAGGCGACAAGAGCCGTCATCAGCACGGGCCGGAGTCTTGTTCTGGTTCCTACGATGACAATACGTTTCAGATTGGTATAACCTTCGGCATGCAAGCGATTAAATTCGGCAATAAGCACAATACCATTTAACACGGCGACACCAAAAAGTGCGATGAATCCTATGGTTGCGCTAACGCTGAAAGGTATCCCCCTCAGGGCTAAGGCAAAAATACCCCCGATGGCTGAAAGTGGAATGGCGGTGTAAATCAGAAGTCCCTGGCCGATAGAGTGAAAAGTGAAATACAACAAAAGGAAAATGAGCATCAGTGCCAATGGTACGGCTACAAAAAGCCGTTCTTTAGCAGCTTCTAAGTTCTCGAAGGCACCACCATAGGTGATATAATATCCTGCTTGCAGTTTCAGGTCTTTTTCGACCTTCTGCTGAAGTTCGTGCACGGTTGACTGGATATCGCGTCCTCTGACGTTGAAGCCCACGATAATACGCCGCTGCGAGTTCTCGCGCTGAATCTGATTCGGACCTTCGATGATGCGTATGTCGGCCACCGTACTTAGCGGAATCTGAGTACCATGCGTAGTGGCAACCAACATATTTTGAACATCTTCGAGATGCTGACGCTTTTCGCCTGTCATCCTCACTACCAGATCAAAGCGCTTTTCGCCTTCATACACCGTTCCGCTCGTCTCACCGGCAAAAGCCGCATTCACCGTCCGGTTAAGGTCGCTGATATTCAGTCCGTACTGTGCGATGCGTTCACGATTATAGGAAACAACAATCTGGGGCATTCCTGTTACAGCCTCCACATAAAGGGCTTCGCTTCCCTCAACGGTGTTGCAAATCTTAGCCAGTTTATCGGCATAAAATGCAAGGGTATCGAGGTCTTCGCCAAAAATTTTACATACCACATCCTGCCTTGCACCCGAGATAAGCTCGTTAAAGCGCATTGCCACAGGATACTGAAATCCGAAAGTTACGCCGGGAACAGCCTCAAGCTCCTTCGCCATCTTGGCTTCAAGCTCCGAATATGTTTTTGCCGATTTCCATTCCTTTCTGGGTTTTAATATGACCATCATATCCGATTCATATACTGCCATAGGATCGGTTGGCACCTCGCTGCTACCGGTTTTTCCGACAACCTTGTCCACCTCCGGAAATTTCCCGAGCAATATTTTCGAGGCCTGCGAAACGGCTTCGATGGAAGTATTGAGATTACTGCCGGGCAACACACGCGTATCAACAGCAAAATCGCCTTCGGGGAGTGAAGGGATAAACTCACCGCCCATGCGCGAGAAAACGAACAGCGACAATACAAACATGAAAAAAACCACGATGAGAATGAGTTTTTGATAACGCAGAGACCTGACAAAAAACCGTTGATAAAGGTCTTCGATTCGTGCCATGATCCTGTCGGACAGACCCTGTTCGTGTTTGGCTTTTTTACTCAAAAACAGAGCACCCATCATGGGGATATACGTCAACGAGAGCAAGAATGCACCCAGTAGCGCAAAGACAACCGTTTGAGCCATTGGCTTAAACATTTTGCCTTCGATTCCCTGAAGCGTCAGGATAGGCAAATAAACCACCAAGATGATAATTTGGCCAAAAACGGCACTGTTCATCATGCGGGAAGCCGACTGTCCAACAACATCATCCATATCGCGCTGATTCAGGCGGTTGACCTTTGCGAACATCTTGCTGTGCGACAGTTTGTGCATCACGGCCTCCACGATGATGACCGCCCCGTCCACAATAAGTCCAAAGTCGAGTGCTCCCAGACTCATCAGGTTGCCACTCACTCCAAAGATGTTCATCAGTGTAACGGCAAAAAGCATTGAAAGCGGTATGACGGAAGCAACCAACAGTCCGGCACGCAAATTGCCCAGAAATAGCACGAGCACAAACACCACAATCAAAGCACCTTCAATCAGGTTTCGGCTGACGGTGGTAATGGCGTTATTCACCATTTTCGTGCGGTCTAAAAAAGGCTCAATCTCAACACCTTCGGGCAACATCTTCCTGATATGGCCGATTCGTTCTTTGATATTTTTAATCACCTCATTGCTGTTGGCTCCTTTGAGCATCATCACAATGGCTCCCGACACCTGTTGCTCGCCATTCCATGTCATGGCACCATAGCGTGGCGCATGGCCATAGCTAAGGCCGGCAACGTCTCTGATGAGGAGCGGACTGCCGTTTTCAAGGTTTTTCACTACAATATTTCCAATGTCGTCAAGACTTCCGACCAGCCCTTCGCTGCGAATAAAAAGGATTACCGGTCCTTTTTCGATGTAAGACCCGCCGGTATTTTGGTTATTTTTTTCAAGGGCATCATAAATATCAGTGATTGTCAAATTGTTAGCCATGAGTTTTTCGGGGTCAACGGCTATTTCATACTGTTTCAGAAGTCCGCCAAAGCTGCTCACCTCTGCCACCCCTTGTACACCAAGAAGTTGTCGGCGTACAATCCAATCCTGGATCGTACGCAGCTCCATCGGACTGTACTTATTTTCGTAACCTTTTTTAGGTTTGACAACATATTGGTAAATCTCGCCTAGGCCTGTTGTCACAGGAGCAAGAACCGGAGTGCCAACGCCTTGCGGTATTTGGTCCTGCACTTGTTGCAAACGTTCGGCCACTTGTTGCCGCGCCCAGTAAACATCGGTTTTATCGTTGAAAACAATAGTTACCACCGAAAGACCAAAGCGCGAAAAGCTGCGCATCTCGATGATTCCCGGAATATTATTGTTCACCTGTTCTACCGGGAATGTGATGAGCCTTTCCACATCGGGTGCTCCCAATGCCGGTGCTACTGTGATCACCTGCACCTGATTATTGGTAATATCAGGCACGGCATCAATAGGCAGATGTTTCACTTCGTAGAGGCCATAGCCGGCAAGCGCAATGATAAAAAGACCTACTATGAGTTTGTTATGAATTGAAAATGAAATGATTCTGTTCAGCATAATGAATTAATCCCAAATAAATTTTTGATTGAGCATCTGTTTTTTGATTGAAAAATCAAAAAGTTTACACAGCCGGGGTCTTTGCCCGTTGCTGAATGCGGCTATGCCATTGAAAAGCTCAAACGGGGAGGCTGCCAGATGCTGCCCAGGCAGTCGTTGGGATAAATCTGACCTTCAGCAGGGTTTTTTACCGGTCGGAAAGCAATAATCGGAACCCGAAAAACGGTACACACCTGTTTCGGCGGCACCAAATCTGAATGAAACGAATGATTCTCTAATGAATGAAAAGGAAGACGGGAATGATGCCGACTGGCATGCGCGCTGTGCCTATGCCCAATGTCGGATTTATAATGGTTGCCCAAAAAGACCAAAAAGGTGGTGGAATCATCCTCCTTCTTATGTTCGAAATAATGATGCAATAAGGTTGGGATTTTCCAAATTTCACCAAAAAACGGATCAGCACTCAGAAAAACAGTCAATAACAGAAAAACCGATAAACGTCGCATAGGTAGCAGGCCTTTGCCCAAGTGTTGATCGAGTGATGTACTAGATTTCAAACCACAAAAGTAGAACAAACCCATGATATTGTCAAGACGTTCGAATCAAAGCACTGTTTGTAACCTTGATGAGTGGGTTTGGCCAAATTGCTTCTGAGCTGGTCTAAAAAACTGGATAGAATTATCAACTTTATTAATTTTAAATCCTATTAAAATACTTCGTTTGGGCCTCAAAGCTCATGCCGTCCTTAATTCACAGTTGTACTAAATTCTTTTTTCAGCACATTACACATTTCAATAAGAGTTGAATTTGTTACATTTTTTGTATGCTCCGAATGCGCGAAAAAATTCATTCTTGAATACATCGCAAAATAGCTCGCGTCAGCCCATACCCCCTGCATTCGTAAATTCGCGGCAACTTGTCTTGTGTCAGCCTCGAATGTATGAAAAATCTATTTGGTCATTCGCATCAACCCGTTGATTCAGGCACTCCGGCATTCGGATGAAGGTAATGAGCCATGATGGTCAGTTTCTCGGAAAGTGCGGCCAGCAAAAAAGCCGGAATAGGTGTATCTTTGCATCTTTACTTCGGAAATAAATACATCTTATGATTCGTCGCATCCGACATTTTCAGGCAAAGCATCCCTTTTTGTTTATCATGGCCATTGGCCTCATTCTCAGGATGATATCGGTCATTTTTTCAAAAGGTTTTGGGATGCACGACGATCATTTTTTAGTGATTGAACAGGCGCAGTCGTGGGCCGATGGCGGCGATTATCTTGGCTGGCTGCCGGGAAGCAAGGGCAACAGCGGTCCCGAAGGTCACAGTTTTTTCTATGTAGGCATCCACTATCTTTTTTTCAAGTTTTTTCAACTAATCGGCCTTCACGACCCTCAAATCAAGATGTTTTTCATCCGCCTGATTCACGCAGGCATCTCGTTGTTGGTCATTTCGTTTGCATATCGCATGGCCAGCCTCATCACAAAGCGCGAAACTGCTTATAAAGTTGCCCTGTTGGTGGCCGTTTTCTGGTTTATGCCGTTTCTGAGCGTTCGCAATATGGTTGAGATGGTAAGCATTCCATTTCTGATGTACGGCTCGCTCATCATCCTCCGACAGGAACTTATCCGCAAGGCGGGCGACCCGGGCTACCACCAATCGTCGTTCCTTGTAGCGGGATTTCTTCTCGGACTTGCCTTTTCAATCCGTTTCCAGACCTTGATCTACACCAGCGGAATCGGACTGGCTTTGTGGCTTTCAAAGAATCCTAAAGCAATGATTTCAACCGCATTAGGTTTCCTACTCTCGGTAATTCCCATTCAAGGTTTTATTGATTTTTTGGTTTGGCATCAGCCTTTTGCAGAGTTTCTCGAATATTCGCGTTACAATATGAGCCATGCCAACGATTATCTCACTGCGCCATTCTATCATTATTTCATTGTTTTGGCCGGAATGCTGATTCCTCCGGTAAGCCTGATGTTCATTTTCGGTTATTTCCGCAACTGGAAAAAGAATTTCATCCTCTTTTTTCCAACGCTTCTTTTCCTGCTTTTCCACTCCCTTTTCCCAAACAAACAGGAAAGATTTATCCTTCCGGTGGTGCCGCTCTTCATCACGCTGGGCATGGCCGGCGCTGTGAGCGGCGATGTGCAGGCCGAAGACGCACTGGATACCCTGCTGTCCAATATCGTC
>JBDHYV010000086.1:0-9560 GCA_039811545.1 Bacteroidales bacterium
GGTGGCCACTATACCCGGAATTTATCTCGGGCAGAGCTATTATGTGTGGGTTATCTACGATGGGCAGGAATATGGAACCGATGTGGTCATCACACAGGACAATTATACGTATCTGGATTATGAAATACCTGCCGAAATCTGCGACGAGATTAACGGAATGTGAAACCTGACTCGATGAATAGGTAAAATTTTTTTTAAGAACTCCATAATGATAAATTATGGAGTTTTTTTGTTTTATGTTTCTAAATTTGTGCGTGCAAAAAGGAACTGTCTTGAAAAAACATCTGCAAACTTTGGCTGTTTTGGTCTTGTGTGTTGTTGTGGCATTCCCACTAACAGCTGGCCGGCCGCAAACAAAATCGAACGAAAAGAAAGTTGCCGCTAATCTGGAAGTGGCTAAGAAACTTGTTTTCGAAAATCAGGATACGGCTCTTTCGATTCTTCAAAGCATTACCCACTTACTGAATGGAATGGGAACCGAAACCAAAGCACTTTATTACAATACCTATGGCCTTTATTACTGGTTTGAGCACGATTATGAAACTTCGATTCTTATGTTCGATTCGACTTTGCAGTTGCCTGATATTGAAAAGCATGTTGAATATCAGGTTGAAGCAATCAATAATGCCGGCACACTGTCATCGAAACTGGGGCGCATGGACAGCGCAATCGCCTATTTGGAAAAAGCCTTAGAAATTGACGAAAGCCGTAACAACACAGTCGGAATTGCCAAAACAAGCTACGATCTAGGAATGGCATACGGGCGAAAGGCACAATACTATATCGCACTGCGCCATTATCTGAAAGCGAAAGATATCCATGAGGCCGATGAAAACGTGAACCGCAAACGGCAGATGAACACCTATAACGTATTGGGAAACCTTTACCACACGATCAATGATACAGCAAGCGCAATCCACTATTACCAACTTGGGCTCCAGCTTGCAGAGAAAGAGAGTGATAGTACAGCAATGGGCATGATTTCCGACAATCTTGCATCCCTATTCTTAGATTCGAAACAACCTGCAAGAGCACTCCTTTATTCGCGAAAAAGCCTCGGGTATTATGAAACGATGGAAATGGATCCTGAAGACATCGTGGCTATCTATGGCAATATGGCAACGGCATTCATGGCTTTGGGGATGAAAGATTCGGCGCAATATTATTCTGTAAAAGCAAAACGATTTTACGGTGGCCTTCAGCCCGAAATGTTGAGCAAGGTTTTTGTAAATCACGCCCGTATCTTGCTCGAAACCAATCGCCTTGATTCGGCCAAACTCATGGCAAATCAAGCTGTTACTATTGCCAACAGCATCGAAAATGCCTCCACATTGGCTCAGGCTTTTCATATCATGTCGAGTATTGACAGCGCAATGGGAAACTTTGAGGCTGCTTTAGGCTTTTATCAACGTTATACGGCAATCCGAGATAGCATCTTCGATAACGAACATAAATCACGCGTGGCCGAACTGAATATCATCTACGAAACTGACAAAAATGAAGCGGAAAACAAAAACCTTCTCGCCCAAAATATCTTGAAACAACAGCTCATTGTTGCACAATGGTTAGTGCTGGCCTTGGCTGCCATTGGCTTTGTCTTGATGATCTATTTTGTGCGTAGATTGAAACAATCCAATCAAAGGGTTCAGCTTCAACAGCAAACCATTCTTCAGAAGAATGATGAGCTCCACGAAATCAATAAAACGAAAGATAAGTTTATCTCCATCATCGCCCACGACCTGCGAAGCCCTTTCAACGGATTGCTCGGCCTTTTGTCGGATCTGGTTGAGAATTTTGATTCCTACGACGACAGCGAAAAGTTAGAGCTACTTGGCAAGACCTATAAAAGCAGCGTGAACACCCACAACCTGCTAGAAAACCTCCTCGATTGGGCAAAAGGTCAGTTGAATGGATTTGAAAACAAACCGGAAATGGTCAGTGTTGAACAGGCCGTTCAGAAAGTGATTCAAGTGCTCGAACCAAGAGCCACCAAGAAAAACATCAAACTCTCAGCCGATATACCGAACGAAATAATGGTGTTTGTTGACCCGCATATTCTCATCAACATCTTGATCAATCTGGTGAACAACGCCATAAAATTCACTGATGCAGGTGGTGAGGTAAAAGTTGAAGCCTCTGCTTTTGAGTCGTTGGTGCGTGTTTGTGTGAAAGACAACGGAATCGGAATTCCCGCCCAAAAGCTGACTAACCTTTTCAATCTGGGTCAGGAGTTCAAACGGCAGGGCACTTCAAAAGAGCCGGGCACAGGGCTTGGACTGGTTTTAGTGAAAGAATTTCTGACAGTGAGCAATGGCAGCATCACCGTCGAAAGTGAAGAGGGCAATGGTAGTATTTTTTGTTTTTATTTGCCTGAAAATCAACCTGAGAGGGATAGTATAGAATAAGTAGCAAAAAAAACGCCGACTACCTTCGGTTTCGGTCGCAGCCGGCAATCTTTTGATCTTTATTGGTTGGGCAAAATAAATTTGTTTCGCACAATCAGTCGTTTGCCTATTTCTTAACCCGCGTCCATTCTGTTGTACGACCTAAAAGGGAAACCCCGATATATCCCCGGATTTTCAACAAATCGTGCCCGGCCATTTTCATATAACTGCTATAGGTTTTACCACTCTTTGGGTCGTAAATTTCTCCATCTGACCACTCGTCCTTTCCGTTAAAACCAAAATTTTTAAGCATTTCCATACCAAGGGTTGGGCGATTTTTGAGTGCTGGATCGGGATTTTTGTTATCCGTTTTTGGTTTACCGGTCTTGGTGTCAATAGGATCTTTTAGCCACACTATTTTTCCGAAAAATTTATCGCCTTTCTTTGTGATTTCAACCTGAGCGTCTTTGTCGCCACTTAGCCAGACGCCTAACACGTCATCGGCTTTGTTTTGCGAAAAAACAGATTGAAAAGGAAACATGAAAAACATGCCGAGAAGCAGTAAGAATACTTTTGTTTTTTTCATTTTTTTTTGAGGTTTTATAGTTAATATGATGATTGTAAGGCCGAATAAAGCCAAGTATTTGTTGTTATATTAATCATGTTATGACCCAAACTTTGTGCCACAATTGTAAACAGGGATTCTGTCTGTTTTATTGTGCGGCAGGAAAAAGCGGATATTTCTTTGCCAAAAATAGTGACTTGTTGTGATTATGCAAGCGTCAGATGCTTTATTTTGTATCCACTGTTCACTTCAAGTGCTGTTTACTGGGGTTGTTGCGGTTGTTGCGACAGTAACGAGTGGCTTTCTGTAGGCAAGATGCAACAACTCTTGCACAAGGTTGGTGAATGTCAGCAATTTTTTTAACTTTGTGCCGCAGTGGAAGACCCCTGATGATTACAATTTTAGAGGCTTTCCTTTCCAATTATTGACATTATGTATTCTTAACTCTTTGCTATGCGGATGCCTTCTTTCTACCGGAGTTTAATAGTTGTTTTATTGCTTGCCTTGTTAGGCAGTTGTAATGACGAATCAAAGAAAAACACCCTTAAGGGCATTTGGACAGTGGCCGATGTGAAAACCGAGTTTGACGAAAACAAGGTGAACCCTGGCACCCTTGAGCAGGTGGCCGAGCTCGAGAAACAAACAGTCTTACATTTTGAAAACGACACCCTGCTAGTGTTGAGTGTGGGCGACTCGAAATTCAACGCTTTCTATACTTACGATGCCGCAAGCTCAAAAATCTTTTTCAGTTTCGATGCCAAAGGTGTCAATATGAATGAGTTGGGAGTGTTACGCAACGACACTATTTTTGCAGATTCGGAAACACCGGTTGGTAAAATTCGGGTGTTTTATTCCCGCTCAAACTAACTATTCAGGGCTGCCGGTTTTTTTTGATTAAAAGGAAATGCTGAAAAGTAGTGCCTCAAGCTGACGCAGCAGATCGCGCTTATCTTTGCTCGGTGCGTAAACATAGCCCTCGGCCGTAACAAGTTGCTTCGACACGGGATTGACAAAGGTAAACGACACAAACGGACCTGCCATGAAGTCGCCTGTAACGTTCCACATCCCACGAATCTCAACAGCATAATCGGTAACAAAATGCGTTGACACGCTGCTTATTGGAGGGGTAAATTCTCTTTCGGTTGACATGAACGAACCATCGCTCGGGCCGGGAATATGTTTCATGGCAAGAGAGTCGCGCAGCCGTATAAGCTGGTTTAGGGTAAATTGTGTGGTGTCGTGATATGGCCTCTGATAAATGATAAAACCCTGACCAAAGTCATTGGTTTCTTTACGCAGCCACATAAAACCCGGCTCTTGTTTTGCGATGTAAAAACCTTCGGGAACGGTCATCTTAAAAGCGAATGTTTTATACACAGCCTCCATTATATCCACTTTTGCTGTGGGATGAAAAATATTCATCAAACGTTCGCGTTCGGTCTGGTCGTAAAGCAACATAAAACCCTCTTTCTGACTGTCGAAAGCTTCTGTCCAAGCGGTGGCATCGGGCGCTGAGATCTTGATGACACGCTGAGGTTTCGACCAAACATCGGTGCGAGCTTCCACAACGGCCTCTTTTAGCTTAGGGTCAATTTCGATGACGAAAAGATTCCGATGTTTCTTAAACATATCGGACAGTTTAGCCACATTGATCGAAGTAACTTTATAGGTTGGTTCGCCCTGTGGCAAACCATATTGCTCCCGTCCGAAAAAACTTTTCACGGCTTCACCAATAGGGCCATTCCATTGGCCTTCATTCTGGGCGACAACTAAAATCTCGGATGTGGCACCAACCGAACGAGCTGGCCGAGGCTCAGTTTGGCTGCACGAGAACATAAAACACAGTATCATAACTGCAAACAGAAGTTTAGCTATTTTCATAATGATAATTTTTCGCCCAGGGGGTTGATCCTATTGTGAAAGAATGCGTTCTGACACAAAGAAAGCTTAAGAAACCGTAGCTATTTTGAGCTTCTGGCCAACTTGAAGTTTAGATTTGCTCGTCAGATTATTAAGTTTTTTGATTTGTTCAACTGTTACCCCGTCATATTTTCGGGCAATATCCCACAACGTATCACCACTTTTTACAGTGTGAATAACATAGTTTGTTTTTCCCGATCCTTGTGTTTTCTCGGCCGTCTGTTTGTCGGCAGGATAAACTCTCAATTTCTGACCAATCTGTAAATTATTATTTTTCAGGCTGTTCCATTCTCTGAGATCGGTTATGCTGCATTTATATTTCGTGGCAATGATGCCAAGGGTTTCTCCTTTTGCAACGATATGTGTTTCTGAACGCGTCGAACGGGCAACAGGTGTTTCGGTTGGAGTGTTGACCGGGGTTCCCGAACTAAAGACAACCAACTGCTGTCCGACATGCAGAATGTTGTTGCGCAGGCTGTTCCACGACTGGAGTTGCTTCACCGATACATTGTATTTTTTTGCGATAATGCCGAGATTTTCTCCTTTTTTAACGGTATGGAGACTGCGGTCGCTCACCTTCTTTACTTCAGCCTGAAGGGTTTCCTTCTCGATTCCTTTTCTGGTTCTAAAAGAATAAAGGTTTTGTTCGTTGTTGATGAAATCACCGATGTATTCGGAGGGTATCCGAATCATATACGGGTTTTCGGGTGAGGCCGGGATGATTCCCGTTTTAAACTGTGGGTTGAAAAAACGCAAATCCTCTTTTGGAATCTTAAGCATTTCGTTCAACTGGTCGAACGAGAGTAGGTCTTTCACCGTAACTGTGTCCGTGCCAATCATCATCATGCCTGGATGAACCGGATATAGATTGTGTTCTGCAGCATAATTCATCAGATAGGTAACGGCGATGAAAGCAGGGACATAACCACGTGTCTCGCGTGGAAGGTAAGGCCAGATAGCCCAATAATCTTTGGCTCCACCTGCCCTGCGGATAGCCCGATTTACGTTGCCGGCTCCTGAGTTGTAGGCTGCTAAAACTAAAAACCAGTCTTCGTAAATATTATAAAGGTCGTTCAGGTGCTGGCAGGCAGCTTCTGTGGCTTTCAACGGGTCGAAACGATCATCAACAAGTGAAGTAACTTTTAGATTATAGACTTTTCCGGTGCCATACATAAACTGCCACAGCCCTTTGGCTCCCATTCGTGAGCCGGCAGTAGGGTTCAATGCCGATTCCACCATCGCCAGATATTTCATCTCCAGTGGGATGTTATAGCGGTCGAGCATCTCCTCGGATATGGGAAAATATACATACGACAGGCCAAGCATACGGCTCGAAAGGCCTCTTTTTCTCACAGCATAGAGGTTGATGAAGTCGAGAACGTGTTTGTTGTAAACCAACGGAATGTTGGTTTCGTGGGCAAGCTTTTCGATACGGCTGCTGTATATGCTGTCCGAAAAAACCGGAACATCGTAAGGCGCATAGCCGTATAGGTTGAGCCGCGCAGCATCGAAAATATGCACACTGTCGTTGAAATACCTGATTTGGTAGAGGCTGTCGAGCATCTTCACAATGGGAGAATCCTCAAAAAATGGCTGGTTGCCTAAATCGTCAATGAAAAGTTCGGATATGCCGTTCAGGGTGTCGCCTGCCATCATTTCGGTGGAATCGGGCAGCAATTCCTCAACTTCTGATTGGGCAAATAAGAAGCCCGAAGACAGAAGTAACGAGCATAAAATCAACAATTTAAAGTTCATCATAAATTTTTCCGGTTTTTTTTAAGCCGTTTTCGACAATAAATCCAACGTTAGGATTTGTTGATTATTGCCGGCAAAATAACACAAAAAGACACTTTCTCCGATTTTATGAGAAAAAATCAGAGCGAAAGTGCCTGTTTGAAGCTTGGTTACTGTTCTTCTTTTTCTTTCTTTCGCGTTTCATTTTCGTCAACGCCATTCAGACCGTCTTTGAATTCCTTTACACCCTTGCCGATACCACGCATGAGCTCCGGGATTTTTTTGCCGCCAAAAAGCAGAACGATAACGAGAACAATAATCAGGACTTGCGATGGGCCTACAACGCCCAGAAGAATGGATTGAAGCATGGCATTCTGGTTAAACTTGTTGGCAAATATACACTTTTTTTAAAGTGGGTGTGAAGTAGCTTTTTTACCTTTGCACGGGCAGGCAAAAGCATTGTCTGCCTGATTAAATCTCGTCCTATGAATGTAAAAGCATTACCCGTTTTTTTGGTCGCACTGACTATTTTTTTGTTTTCCGGTTGGGCCAATGCCCAGGGCACAAGCCCAAAAACAAAAGATTTCCGCAAGCTGCATTATCTTTCTGAGGCAGAAATGGCCAAGCCTGTCGAAACTGGTGTCAATTTTGTCGAAACCCCGCCACCACCGGGTCCTGTTCGTATGGTCGGCGAATTTGAACCTCAACAGGCTGTGCTCATCCGCTACACCTTCGGTATTCCCTATTCGCTCATCCGCGAAATGGCTGCCGACATCGAAGTAGTAACATTGGTGGCCAGTAGCAGTCAGGCAACTACAGTGCTCAATCTTTACAACACAAACAATGTGAATACGGCAAATTGCAGTTTCCTTATTGCCCCATCCGATTCATATTGGACTCGCGACTACGGCCCGTGGTTTATCTTCGATGGTAACAACCAGCCGGGCATTGTTGATTTTCCGTACAACCGGCCACGCCCCAACGACAATAATGTGCCGCCCAAAGTGGCACAAAGTATGAATGTGAATCTTTTTGGAATGAATGTAACCCATACCGGAGGAAACATGATGGCCGATGGATTGGGGATGGCTGCATCCACCGAATTGGTTTATGAAGAAAACAACAATGCCGTAGCTCAGGTAAACGCCAAAATGCTCGACTACCTTGGAATCGCACGCTATGATGTGATCAATGACCCTCAAGGGGAATATATTAAGCATATCGACTGCTGGGGAAAGTACCTCGCTCCTGACAAAGTGCTGATTGGCCGTGTTGCAACAAACGACCCACGTTACAATGACTATGAGGCTGTGGCAAACTATTTTTCTTCAACGCCAAGTAGTTACGGCTATCCATACAAAGTTTACCGTGTTTACACTCCTGGCGGAACGCAACCTACACCATATACCAATTCATTGATTCTGAACAACAAAGTGTTCGTGCCTTTGACCGGAAGCCAGCATGATGCCGCAGCGATTGCTTCCTATCAGCAAGCCATGCCCGGCTATCAAATTGTTGGAATCACTTATTCCGGTTGGCTCGATACTGATGCCCTGCACTGCCGAACCCACGAAATTGCTGATATTGGGATGCTTTTTATTGACCATCGCCCGATTTATTATGGTCAAATTGTTTCTCCCGACTCGGTTGAGATTTTGGCAAAAATCATCGCTTACTCGGGGCAACCACTGATTGGCGATTCGCTGAATGTTTTCTATAAAATCAATAACGGCCCATATCTTTCAATACCCCTTCACCCAAAATCAGGAAACCAGTTCAATGCCTGGATCAAGAATTTCGGAAGTCAGAATACCATCAGCTATTATATCGCCGCCGCTGACCAGTCGGGGCGGAGTGCGCGCCATCCCTATATGTCGAAGCTCGATCCACATCAGTTTGTTACTCCGGTCCAGCCTGTTGGCGCGCTGACGATGACACCCGACACCGTGTTTTTTATTGATAATGTGTTTGGTCAGTTTACGATGAACAACATAAGTCAGGTGCCTGTTACGATAGAAAATATCACAGAATCAAGCCTATTCCTCGAATTGGTCAACCCTCCGTCTTTTCCGTTGGTACTTGCTCCGGGTGATTATTGGGTACAAGACCTTAATTTGGATCTTATTGTGAGTCGGCCCGAAGCATGGGGCTATCTGGCCGATAGTGTGATGATTCACTCTTCAATCGGAATCATTAAACTCCCGGTGATGATCAATGAAGATTTGCTAACATCGTTGAACTCAGCTCAAACATTGGATTTTGTTGTCGGGCCTAACCCGGTTGCCGAAGACGTTAATTTTCACTTTTCATTGACACAAAACGATCAGGTTAGCCTGACAGTGTTTGATAGTTTTGGAAGGGTGGTTTACAGAATCCGTGAGAAACTTGTGGCCGGCGATCAACAGATGAGATGGACCGGAACAGCGAACAATGGTGTTAAATTGCCTAATGGGATATATTTCTATAAATTGGAAACAACAAACCGTGTCTTTGAAGGCAAACTTATCCTCAAAGGACGATAAGAAAGTGAAAAAAGAAAACTATACCAGCACTTGCGACAGATAAATGGCTGCTGCAAGTGCTGCTATGACGATCCAAAACATGAGATTGCGTGGAAGGTCGTCCTTTTCAGGTTGATAATCAAATTCGTTGTTGGCCATGATTTGCTGAATGGGTTAGCAAATGTACTGAAATTACATTTTCTGATTCAGGCAGAATTATAAAATCTTCACAGCTAAGGTTTAACACCAATGCGTTTTCCATCGCGGAAATAGACCAGAAAAGCATCCGGAGTTGCGTGGTCGCGACGCGTTTTCTGCATGGCTTTCAGCGCTTCCTGATGGTCTTCATACATACCTATGACGTAAATATACAGGCCGTTGAACACGCTTTCTTCGATCAAACTCGGGTCTATCTTCGTTTTAGCGGATAGTTTTGCTTTGTCATACGGTTTGGAT
>JBDHYV010000087.1:0-9511 GCA_039811545.1 Bacteroidales bacterium
AGGCGGAGTCCAGGGCTGTGAAATCCAGCTCATCATCGTGCCGATTGCTCCTGTGGGCTGACCGTTGTAGGAGGCGCGTGTCCAGGCTTCGGCAAAACAAGTGCCGTTGGTAAACTGACCATTGTCGCAGGCAACAGCCCAAATGATAGGCCAGCGATCAGTATTGGTCAAAGCGTTCACATGGGTTGAGGAATAGCCACCAACACTCCAACTGTTTTGCGAGCCGTGGTTGCAATAGTTGATGATGCTTGTCCCCTCGTTGATGCGGGCAGAAATCTGTGTAGCGGTGGTGTTGGGCACACCTGGAACGCTGCCGTCATATTCGCGGTGAACGGTAGTATAAGTATAATGCAGCAGGCTGTCGCGGATAAAATCCATGTGAACATAGTCGGCTTCACCGCCGTTATGGCCTCCTCCGGCACCTTCGTTGCGGGCAATGCCGGTTCCAACGCCGAGCCAGGTAGCGTTTTGGTTGTAATCACGCTCGTAGGTAATCACCCGCTGAACCATCGTCTGGACATGGGCAGTCGTTTCGACCGAAAAACGGCCAACAAAAAGCTCGTTGTACGAATCGTTCCCTGCAAGATAGCCATAGTAGTTGTCGGAATAGCCGCCGGCAGTAGTGTTGTTATAGCTGGGTACGTGCTGATGGTCGCCCACAAGCAACAGGTGAGTCAGTCCGTTGGTATTATAATAGTTGAGCACATAATCACGGATAGCCGTTGGCGTAGTTCCGATGCTCGCTACACTCACCATCTCTATGGGGCGGCCAATAGTTCTTTTCCAATCCACAAAAGGCTGCATGGCCTCCATAAACTGAGGCGCGGCAATCACTAACATACGGCCTTGCTCTTGCAACACGGGATAACGGTCATGAACCTGATTATAATTGATAAAATGATTTTGATAGAGGTGTTCAAATTCAAAATCTTCTTTGCTGTTGACAGCCGACCGGCTGAAAAGATTGGCACCGCCGGTACCTTTTTTGTAAATCTCGACTTTCAGTTCATGAAACACCCGAAGGGTACGGCTGACAGGGTTGTAGGCAAAAGGCATCAGTGTCAGTGCTTGGCCTCTGAAATTGCGCAAAATATAAGGTTCCTGCAAACTCACCGTGGTGGAAGGATAAAACGCGTTTTGCTGATATACCGGTCCATAAGTGTATGGAACACTTGCCGGATCAATCTGACGCGAAAAGTCGCCTTTTGACGGTGCAACGTCCACATCTGGAAAATCGGTGTAAGCTGACGACAACACCCTGATATCCATCAGGTCATTGTCGCCGATAATGGCCGAAACAGCATATTTCGGCAGATCGGGAGCACCCATTTCGCTCAGCGACACCATCTTGGGAACACTGATGATTGCTGCTTTTCCTTTGGGAGTCTCAACATTTGTTTTGTTAAAACCCTTTGTCGAAAAACTGATGACAATGCTTGTTTCATTTGACTGAAGCACTTTGTAATTCAACTGGGCCGGCGAATCCGAGGTGATACCCGTCCAGTTATCCGAAAAAGAAAACAACGACAGTAAAACCACTGCCAGGGTAAGCGTAAATTGTTTCATGGAACTGGTTTTTAAGAAAAACTGCCCCAAAAGTAATATAAATTTACCTATTGGGGCAGTTTAAAGATGTATAAATTCAGATTATTGAACTACTACTTTTCTGACACTGCTGGTTTCGCCGCTATTCAGTCTTAAGTAATAAATTCCTTTGGCAAAAGCACTCAGATCAATGCGGGTATCGTATCGGCCATCAACAGCAAAGTTTTCGCTGCTGTACACCACTTGCCCCTGATAGTTCAGCAGAACGTAGGACACATTTCCTGCTTTACCGCTCAATTGGATATTTAAATGATTTGTTGCAGGATTTGGATGCAGGTCTAATCGCAGCTCACGGGAATTTTCACCTATTCCGGTGCAAGGATCAACGGTGACGACAATTTCATCCGTTACCGTACATCCGTTGCTATAAGTAACATTGACGGTGATTGTATGCGCACCGAGTCCCAAAGCTTCGCCTCCAATGGTGATGGATGGGGTAGTCAAGCCCGAAGGCAACCATAGATAAGAAGCCGCATTGGGCATGGTAGCGTTGAGGGTGGTATTCATCCACGGACAGATAATCTGGTCGGGACCCAGATCTACCTGTGCTGCAGGCAAAACAGTAACGGTTACTGTCCCCGTTGCCTGTGCCATTCCATCACTCACGGTAACAGTATAAGTGGTGGTTTCGACGGGGCTGGCCACAGGATTGGCAATAGTAGGATTGCTCAGGCCGGCGGCAGGCTGCCATAGATAGGTATAAACTCCCGTTCCGCCCACTGCATTGGCGCTGAGTACCGAAACTCCGCCCACACAAATCTGTGCAGGATTTGCTGTTGGCGAAACGGCAAGTGTTCCCATCGTCTGGAAACTGGCTGCCCAGCCTGCCTTGTTCACTGACACATCAGACGTAAACTTGAAAGTGATGGCACCGCTTGCATGGCTCGAAAGAATCGTGCCTGGGCTGGTCGTTCCGGTGAATGGGCTACCCGGGAATGCCGGCGAATTCACATCTGGACCGTTGTAGATATACAGCTTGTCATAACTGTTCTCAACATCAAAAGTGCTGAACGTGAACTTTAACGGAGCACCTGCTACCGAAGGCACAAAGGTCATCGTTAAATTCTCGCTGTTTTGATAGTTGCCATTAGCTCCGCCGCTGTCGTAAAACATCCCTGAGCTGGCAGTGACAGTATTGTTCGACATCAGGTATTCAGGACCGCCTGTGGTGAAGGACCATACCGGACAGCCAACAGCCGGGCCAATGGCGTTCTTCGGTACGACTTTCCAATAATAGGTGGTATTGGCCATCAGTGTCGGAGAATATTGATTCAGATCTACTGTGGCAATAAATGGCGGATTGGCCGAGATACCGAAATAAACATCGTAGGATGAGGCATCAATGGCACTCCAGGTCAACTGTGACGAAATTCCCACGCTGGTTGCATTGTTGGCCGGCACGGGGTTGGTGGCGCATCCAGGAGGCGCAGTTGGTGCAAAACAGGTAATATTGGCCACCCATCCGGTTTTATTTACCGATACATCGGAGGTGAAACGGAAGGTGAGCGCACCACTCGCGTTCATTCCTGTAATAACGCCAGGGCTGGTTGTGCCGCTGAATGGGCTTCCATTAACCTGTGGTGCTGATGTATTTGGGCCGTTGTAGATATAGAGCTTGTCGTAATTACTTTCGACATCGAAAGCAGTAAAGCTGGCGCGAATCATGCCGCCGGGTGTAGCAGGATTGAAAGTAAAAGTGAAATCTTCATTATTCCCATAGCCGGCATTCGGCCCTCCCGAATCATAGAAAGTTCCCACACAAGTTGTGGACGTACCGTTCGACATCATAAAGTCGGGGATCAGTCCAATCACCACCATCGCCGTCTGCTGTGCAGTATAAACGCCCGAAGGGCCGCCGTTGGCTGTGAGTGAGAGATTCACCGGATAGCCGATTGGTGCAGAAGCATTAGCTGTTACGTTGAACAACAATTCGGCTGTGGCCTGTCCGTTGAGGGTGGCTTGATTTACTGTGGCCGTGTTGATGACAAGCAAAGGATCGGACGAAACCATGCCGGCTACGATATTGCTGAGGGTGCTGTGTCCGCTATTGGTCAACGTAACCTTAATATTGGCGGTTTCGCCCGGATCAAGGATTCCATCGCCATTGCCTGTAACATTGTCAACAACCATAATTTCGGGGGCAATGGCAAGTGCTGGTGCTTGAAGGGTAATGCGAAGGGTGGATTGCCAGGTGGCACTGCCATCAGTCAAAGTCAGTGGGAAACTGGCCTGATATTGGTCAGGCACGAAATTGGCTACCGAGAAAGTAAAGGCATTGTTCACCGTTGCGGTGGTGTTGGGAGCTACGGCAGGGAATACTTTCGAAGGACTGCTTGTCAGGCTGACATAAGGATTAGTTCCACTCACTGTAACAGTCACTGCTGCCGAAGGATCAGCACCCACATTCTTGATGGTTACATTCAGCGGGATGGTTTCGCCATAATCAGCCAATCCATTATTATTTCCGCCGGCATCGTTGATGGTGTAGGAATCGAGCACGACATAAGGACCAACAAGAGCTGCGGCCGGGACTTGTACCGCATAGGGCTTATATTGCGGCTTGGTAACCACAATATCAACATTACCCGATGAAAGAACAGGCTGAATATTAACCTCAACAACGCCCGACGGGCCAACAAGTGCCGAACCATGCAAAACACCGTCTTTCGAGATGCCTACATAGGAGCCCGGTAGTGCGGTCACTTCGTAAGTATTCAACCCAATAGGGAGAATCGGGAGATGCGAAACGGTGTTGTTTTCACCTTCATTCATATAGATTACCAGCGAGGGGTCGCCCAACACATTGTAGGCCTGCCAGTAGTAGATAGGACTGGAGTGGCTGGGATAGTTTTGAAGATGTACCTCCGTGACGGCGAGGTTGCCCACGAAAACCATTCCGCTGGTGGTAACATAATCCGTCACAAACTGGCTGTCGTATGCTCCCCAGGTGGTTTCGTTATAGGTGGGTACATAACCATTATTGTTGCCCTGAAGCGGAAAAGCTCCCACAGCCCAATAGAAATCCTCAAACCAATACGAGCTTGGCGATGAACCGATATAGGTGACGGCGCCTTTGTTGGGTGCTCGCATCCAGGTTTCGCCAATACATTCTGCATAGCCAAAATCAGCTGCCAGACAGCAGTTGCCAAGAGCAAGCGGATATTTGTTTTGGTTACTGAAACCGTTCACTGCCGACTGCGACAGCAAAGGATCGCCCCAGCTTGTTTCGCTGCAGTGAGCAGTATAGTTGATAAAACCAACAGCAATGCGCGCTGGATCATAACAACCTGAGTAACTAGTCAAATAGGTGTTGACATTCGTAAACCCATGGGCAGCATTGAAATAATTTTGTGTTCCATATTGAATTGCAGCCTGTCCAACGGCTGGATTCCAGTAACTATCGGCACCGGCGATAAGGGTAACATTGTTGAGATAGGTTGGGTCGGCAAACTGATACCGTTCGTAATACAAAATCTTCTCGATCTGAGGCACAAGTTGGGCGCTGGTACGGGCCGAAAGACGTCCGTAGTACATTTCAGGGAAATAATCGCCGTCCACACTGCAATAATAAAGGTCGGTCATCTTTTGTGACGATGAGCCCTGAATGGCCGGAATTTGCGGCGTGTCGCCCACAAAAAGCACAAAACTTGGAGCCGGATCAGCCGGAGTCCCCGAATTGTACTGGCCATGGACATAAGTCTGAATCTGATTGTAAGTTGTGCCGATGACATCGGTATAAGCAACAATTACCTTAAATCCCTTTTTTGTTTTCCATGATATGAAGGGCTGCAAATCGTTTTCAAACATCCTATCGGCTATGATGAGATATTTCACCGGATATTTCGTGAGGTCGGGATGGGCAGGATAATCGCGTGTGGAACTGTTGAGCAGTTTCTGTTTAATCGGTTCGAAATAGGGCGACCAAGTCGAACTTTTAATGTAATCGTTTAGCACCACATCACTGTTGGTATAAGTAACCTCCACTTGGATGTCGTTGTACACGCGGATGATACCCGACACCGGGTTGTATTCAACGGGAGCAATAGTAAGGCGGGCAAGACGATAGCTGCGCAAAACTCCCAACACCTCGACACTTGCAATATCGTAACCGATAAAACCATCCTTCTGATAAAGCTTGCTGTCGAACTCAAAAGGCACATCCTCAAGGGTTTGATCCTTGCGAATTGAAGGCTGCACAGGCATAATCTGGTTGGCGATGCCATAATCGGCTAGCTTAAATTCAGTTGTAGTATAATTGACAACCTTAACCGAAACATCGGCACCAAAAGGAATCTCAATCAGATGCTTGGCTGCCGGAAGCCCGGGAGTTCCCAATCCACCGATGGAATACGCCCCAGGGATATAGATCTCGCTGAAAAGACCTCTCTCGGCTTGGATATCCATAGATTGAATCGCCGAAAAGGTGAAATTCAATTTAGTTGTGTTGAAGTTGTCTTCCACAACCTGAGCCTGATTTTGGCTGCGCCCAAGATCAATGGTCTGACCCTGAACGACCATCACTGCAAACAGCATCAGCACCGAAAATAGCCCCTTGCCGATTGCAAAAAGTAAATGTTTTTTTCTCATTTGAATAAAAATTAAAACTCGTTTTGGTTATATTGGAAAGAAAAATAATTAATGGCCAAATGTAGGTTTTTTTGTTACGACAATTCATTTCTAAACAGGCAACTCACTTATTTAGAATGTGTTTAGATAAGCCTGTACATTCACCATCACAGGCTCTTCAGCGCATCATTGGGCTCATTGCCACGAAAGTGGAGGTGATTTAAAGTTTAATCAGGCATTGTTTTTCCCGCAATTTTTTTCCGGAAAAAGAGATAAAAGACCCATAACCGGCAAGCTATGAATGAGGCAAAGTTGGCTTAAGAAAGCACGGCCATGAGCCTGGAAAGTGCTTCGGAGGTTTTTCCCTCGTCGAGAAGGATGCGGATATGGTTGTAGAAAAGCGTCGGGTTGTTTGACATCATTTCTTGTAGTCCGAAATCGGACTTCCAGCGGTTTATCATATCTCGGTCGGGCAACGCGGCTATGTTGCCCAAACGTCCCAAATCGTTGCCGGTGAGATATTTACTGAACCTGATGGCCGGTGGCAAGGCATCAATACCGATTCCGATTGAATGCAATGGTTTGGGAACGATAAAACGCGCATTTTGATCGGCACGAACGTAATAATTGCCGCCCATCCGCCCCACGAGATCCATTTTATCGGGGTCAATCTCGTTGTTTTCATCGAGTACCAAATCGTCAATATGTACTTGCAGGATGGAGCAAATCACTAAATTGGCTGCGCCGCCGCCTTGACCTGTCGGGATGATCTGGCGCACCCGGCATTCATATTGAACCGGTGATTCAGCCACCCGAAAGGGCTTCACCTTTAGCGATTCAAGCGGTGTGAATCCGGCCTTCTCAAATTCGTTGACGCCTTTTGGAAAATCGGTGCTAGCTAAACTCACCTGCTGCACCATGCTGTAAGTTACCACATTCACCACGGCTTCGGGCACCTGACGAAGGTTCTGATAGGTGTGTTTGGTGGTGTTGTCGCGTCCGCGCCTGGCCGGTGAAAAAATCAGGGTGCCGGGGTTGACTCCGAAAGCGTTGAAAAAGCTGAAAGGTGCCAGATTGGGTTTGCCATCGCCGTCAACGGTACTCACAAAAGCTATCGGACGGGGAGCAACGCTGTTTAAAAGAATGCGGTGCAGATAAGATTGATTGATGGATAGGGCATCAAGCGTAAGCATTGTTTACAACTATTTAAGGTAAAGCAGGCAATATAGTGGTTTCACATTCACCGAAACCGATTCGGAGACCTTGTTTTTCGGCAAAAGCTTTCATACTGACACTGTCGCCATCGTGCAAAAAAGTTCGCTCACTACCATCTGGCAGGCTCAGCGGTCGGGTACCTTTCCAGCAAAGCTCGAGCATCGAACCGTAGGAATCCGGCATCGGCCCGCTGATGGTTCCCGAGGCATAAAGGTCGCCAACCCGGATATTGCATCCGGCAATGGTTTGATGTGCAAGTTGCTGGGCCATACTCCAATATAGGAAGCCGAAATTAGATTTGCTGATGTTTAGGGGCCGGCAACCGGGAGCCTGTAGTTCCACTTCGAGTTGAATGTCGAAATTGCCAGGTTTCGACTGTCTGAGATAGGGAAGCGGTTCGGGGTTTTGGACGGGTCCGCTCGTACGAAAAGGCTCCAGTGCCTCAAGTGTAACAACCCAAGGCGAAATGATCGAGCCGAAACTTTTGGAAAGAAACGGCCCTAAGGGTACATATTCCCACCTTTGAATATCGCGTGCTGAAAGGTCGTTGAAAATAACCAGACCAAAAATATAGTCTTCAGCCCTTTCAACCGGTATAGAGTTTCCCAGAAGTGTTGAACCACTGGTGATAAATGCCATCTCAAGCTCGAAATCAAGCTGTTTTGTCGGGCCAAAAACTACCGGGCCTTCATCAGTAGGCCGGGTTTGTCCTTTGGGGCGATGAATGGGCGTTCCCGAAAGCACGATGGACGAAGCCCGTCCGTGATAACCCACGGGCAGATGACGCCAGTTGGGCAATAGCGCATTGGCCGGATCGCGAAACATTATGCCAACATTGGTGGCATGTTCGATACTCGAATAGAAGTCGGTATAATCGCCAATGCGAACGGGCATGCGCATCACAGCCTCATGAGCCGGGATAAAAGCCTGCCGGCAAACGTCAGACCGGCTTTGTAGGGCGCTGTTGCCCTCACTGAAAAGCTCCTGAAGCTTGAGGCGCACCTCGCGGGTTACGGTTTTGCCAAGCCCGATGAAGGGGTTGAGCTCCGAAGCCTCAAAAACCTGAAGCTGATCGCCAGATAAGAATCCTATAAATCCGTGATGTGCCAGAACCGACAACCTCACAATCGTATCGCCAATGCGCGTAACCACTTCTCTCCTGTTCTGGATTTCGACAATTCCAAAAGGGATATTTTCAAGTGGAAAATCGCTGCAGGAGGGCGTTTCAATCCACGATTTCTGTGGGCTTGCTGTTTTTATCATGGGTTAAAAATATGCTTTTCGGGTGTTGTAAACGGGTTTTAATACATCGAAATTGGGGTTTCATTGCTAAGACTGAAAACAATCTAAAACAATCGGTGTTCAATCGGATTTATCCTCGGCCGGACAGTCAAAAAGCGCATTGCCTGACTCTTCCTTTCCGCAAAAATGGTTGAGTTCATTTACGTTTACAAAGTTCCCCGTTTGGATTGTTCCAGCTCAATGGCCTCGAACAAGGCTTTGAAATTGCCTTTTCCGAACGAGCGCGCGCCTTTGCGCTGGATGATTTCGTAGAAAAGTGTAGGCCGGTCTTCAACGGGTTTGGTGAAAAGCTGCAAAAGATATCCATCCTCATCGCGGTCAACGAGGATATGGAATTTTCTCAATGTTTCCACGTCCTCGTCAATACCCTGCACACGCGAGCCTAAGGTTTCGTAATAGCTGTCGGGCACATGCAAAAACTCTACTCCACGTTGAAGGAGTTGCTCCACAGTTTTAGCTATATCGTTGGTAGCCAATGCAATATGTTGGGCACCGGCACCCCGATAGAAATCAATATACTCTTCTATCTGCGACTTTTTTCGGCCTTCGGCCGGCTCGTTGATCGGAAACTTGATGCGCATATTGGCATTGGCCATCACTTTACTCATCAGGGCGGTATATTCGGTGGAGATATCTTTGTCGTCGAACGAAATCAGTTGTTCAAAGCCCATGACTTACCCATAGACGTTGACCCAACGATTCATTTCGCCCCAACCAACATTGCCCACAATATGATCCACATAGAGCAAGCCTGTTTCCGATGGTCGGTAGGCGGGAGTCCATTTTTTATAGCCGGGCAAGAAACAACCAAAATAGTTTTTGC
>JBDHYV010000088.1:0-9509 GCA_039811545.1 Bacteroidales bacterium
CACGCCCCGATAATTTGCTAGCGTGTGTTGCCTTCGGTGTCGAATCCTCCTTCCAAAAACTTCCGGTATTCATGTTCACAAATCGGACACGAATAGATGTCGCCTCTGTAAATATACCCTCGCAAAAAAAGCTTCAGTTTTCGGGCTATGTAACCTATGTTGCGCGGAATCAGACGTTTGATAAATGAAATAAGCGACATAATTCCAATTATTGGATGATGAACTTCTTCGTTAGCAAATGCTTTTTGCCACGACACTGAAAAAAATATAAGCCTGGTGGAAGCTCGTTTGACTGAAAAGAGAAATGGCGTTCGCCGGCTTCTGCAATTTTGTCTGGAATGAAGAGAACTAGCTTGCCCGTTGCATCAAAGAAAAGAAAATCAACAATATCATTTGTAAAAAAAACGATTGTTGATTGTATTCTTTCAATCAATGGGTTAAAAAAGACGTTAATTTTTTGAGGGCTATCCTCATTTGCAACCATTCCCGCATTCACGGCCTGACATTCAAAAGCGCCGATATCCGATGCAGTATTGTGAGGTCTGGGACGGTTCAAAATGTCGAAAAACACATTGTTCAAACCGGCATCAAAGGCTTTGTTCACTGCCACCGAGTTGGGCTTGAGATCAAAGCTGTCATTCGTATAATCCACAAAACCAAGTGATTCGGCTTGTTCTGAAAAAATATTCTGCCGCAAAGTAAACAGACCCGGCACACCAGAATAGTCGAAATATGCTGCATCGCCCATCGTTGCGTAGCCACCTGGATTGGTGATGATGTTGTTGAAAAACAAATTTGAGGTGCTGAAAAAATTCAGAAATCTCAGACCGGTGGTTTTCGGCGAGACTATAGTGTTGTGCATGATTTTGAATCGTCCAGCATCATTGTAGGGGGCATTGCCGATGAAAATACCATGCTTGGGTGCGTTAGAATTCTCGGGCTGATAGCTTCTGCCAGCTCTGACAATCAGGTTGTTGTATATTTTCATTTCACCAAAACCAAAAATATCAATGCCATCGCCTTTGCCATCAGCAATCTGGTTGTTGTAACAATCGCAGTTAGAACCGCCTCCAATCAGGATTCCCGACATCTGCCCGTTGGTTTCGCGATAGGAGTCGTTTCGGATAATATTGTCGAAAATAAAACAATCGGCAGGGCTGGAGCTCACCTGAATGCCGTCCCATCCCGTACGTTCAACGATGTTGTCGTGAATCCTTACATCGCTGAGCAAATGTGGGAAAACGGTAGTGTCGCAGGCCGGAAGATATTGTCCGGTATATTTTGCGCTGCCAATATACATTCCTTCATCGGCTACATCGTGCACATAACAGTGATGAATGTGTACACCATTCATAAGAAATTTGTCGCGCGTGGATTCAAAACTACAATCGGGTTCAGTTTTCGCATAGATGCCACCATAAGCTGTGTTGGAAACCTCCACGTAAGCAACCTCAATATTTGTGCTTAATTCGTCAATCGAGATGCCTGCTCCGTTGGCCACTTTTAGTATCCTGATACCATAAGAGCTTGAGTTGATGCCCAGTAGTTTAACATATTTACAATGCGAAAATTTAATTCCGTAGAAATGTGTGGTGTTGATGATAACACTCCCGTTACGGTTAACAATGATGATTGGTTTTTCGACCGTACCCACCAATTGCGATAGAAAAAGGTAATCTTTATTGCCACCAAGAAGACATACCGTATCGCCAGGCGCAATTCCTACACCATTCACTGTTGTCTGGCTTGCCTGAATCGTGTGGGTGCAATTTGTCTGCCCACCAACGTTGACCCAGGCTAACGCAGCCCACAGCCAGAGAGCAAGACGTTGGGGTTTCATTCCATCTTTCCCCTTTTTGCACGTTCCCAGTTAACCGATTGACTTCCTTTAAAATAGCGTTTCATGCCAAGCAGCACTGCCAGATTCATGATCATAAAATAATAGGGCACAAAAAGAACTTTCACACGGATGGCTTTGTTTTCAAGTGCCCATCCAATGAAAGCAAGTAGGTAGAATAAAACTTGTCCGTAAAAAAGCCAGACATAGAGATTATGGAAGTCGTTGTAGCCCTGCTTGATAAATAGAATCAGGTTAATGAGAAAAATGATGGGCAACGATAATGGAGCTAATGTCCAGCGGAGTACACGGTGCGAGATGTATTGAAAACTTAGGATTCCGTATTTGAAGATATTCAAAAGGGGGCTCAGTCGGATTATAGATTGGATTCCACCGGCAGCAATGCGCACTTTCCGTTTGAGCTCCTCTTTCACATTGGCCGAAGAGGTCTCGATGGCATAAGCTTCGGGGTCGTATTGTATGGTGTAGCCTTTCATGGCAACACGCAACGAGATAATAAAATCATCGAGCAGAGTATCTTTCTCAACATGTTGAAAAAGGTCGGTGCGGATGGCAAAAAGTTCGCCGGCAGCACCAACCACCGAATACAACTCGGCGTCCCACTTTTTTAAGGTTGATTCGTATTTCCAATAGATGCCTTCGGTGCCTGCGGCAGCATCTTTTTCTTTATTGTAGATGCGTTTTTCGCCCGAAACACAACCAACCTGTGGGTTGGCAAAAAGGTTGACAATGCGCCTCACACTTTCTTTACCCAACATAGTGTTGCCGTCCGAGAAGATGACAATCGGTGTTTTAACAAACTCCATCCCGCGGTTCATGGCACCAATTTTGCCCCCACGTTCAGGCTTGTGATAAACGCTAATTCCTTGATCAATAAATTTTTGCAGATATTCGGGTGTGCCATCGTCCGACCCGTCAGTAACCCAA
This sequence comes from Bacteroidales bacterium, assembly GCA_039811545.1. Classification (GTDB taxonomy): domain Bacteria; phylum Bacteroidota; class Bacteroidia; order Bacteroidales; family F082; genus JALNZU01. The sequence continues at coordinate 2,786 of JBDHYV010000088.1, forward strand.
ACCTGATGAAGTTTCTCTTTCGGATATTCCATCTCTAAACTGTTTCTTACTTTGGCATCCACATAATCTTTTTCGTTATAGGCTGCTACAAACAAGGTTACTTCGGGCTCGTACTCTTTGATGTGTTGTGGTTTGGAAGTAGAAAAAGTTTTCTTGATTTTTACCAGAAAAAACAACACGATTCCATAGCCTGCGTAAGCATAGAAAACAATGAAGAGGAGAACCCAGAAAATGATTTTTAAAACTTCCATGGCCAAGTATCTTTTTGAGTTTATACTTTTTTAATGGCTCCCATATTGAGCGCATCAATGGTAAAAAATTCAAAATTATCAATACTACTGAGAATTTCTTTCAGTCTTTCTTCGCCCGAATGTACACTTTCGATGATGAGCAGAAGATTGTGACGGTTTTTTAGAAAATCGGCAGCACCTTGCAACACTTCGCTTTCCATACCTTCCACGTCAATTTTCATTAAAACCCTATCGGATTCTTTGAGGTCAAAACTGGAAATGATGTCATCCAAACGGGTAAGCTGAATCGTGGTGGCGATGCTGCGTTTTTCGGCTTCAAGGGTTTCGGCCGGCAGCGAAGCAATATGCGATGCACCGGTATTGAGTGGGTCGAATGAAAAATTCTCTGGCCGCGTTTCGTTGCCAAGACCAAAGTTGAAAGCTGTAACTTTACTTTCAAGATTATTAAGTAGTATATTGATACTTAGTGCTTTATAATTTGAATAAACCGGTTCAAAGGCGTAAGTTCGCAAGCCGCTTCCGGCCAACATAATGGTATAGGTCCCAATATTGGCTCCAACATCGAAAAAAACATTGTATGAGTGTAGATTTTTGAGCATCACTTCCTTTACATTCCATTCGTAGGCGTAATTTCCAAACTGAAAATCGAGAGACCCTTTCCGGTGAAGGAAAAATCCGAGTTTGCCTCTGAAGATACGGGTCTGCACAAAAGATTTGCCCGTTACAATATAGGCAATTGATGCAATGACAAGGCGTAACTGTCCGTATTGCAGAAAATCAGTAAAATACCTGATATAAGTTGCGATCTTTTTCATTTAGTTTGTTTGTTTTCCGTATTGTTGATAAGTGGATTTAGTGAACGCTCCCATTTTGAGGATTCAAAATTATAATATTTTATTGGTTTTGCCGGATTTCCGGCAACGATACTATAAGGTGCAACGTCTTTTGTAACAACACTTCCTGCGGCAACAATAGCTTGCTTTCCTACACAAACCCCGGCTGTAATCACCGAATTAGCTCCAATCCAGACGTTGTCTTCAATTGTAATTGCTTTTGTGTCAACAGGTTGTAAACTTGGCGGGAGATTGATGTCCTGATAACCGTGGTTGAGACCCGAAACAACAATGTTTTGTGCAAACATTATATCGTTGCCAATGGTTACCGGGCCAATCACAGTGCAACCCAATCCAATGCGGGTGCGCTGACCAATGATGACATCGCCAACGCCATTGTTGATAGTTGAGAAGTCTTCGATGGTGGAGTAGTCGCCAATGACAAACCTGTTAAATGGCAACACATCAATTCTTGTTCGACGGCGGATGAGTGAACCCTTTCCTTTACTGTGTTTTATTGGATTGAGAAACCATTTGACCCACAGTCTCGGTCGTGCCTGATTGGTAGGCATCAGCAACCAAAGTGCAATCTTCTTTAAACGCGGATTGGTTTTTATGATATCTGCAATAGACATTATTAACGTGGTTGTTGTAAATACTTGATTATCTTATCGTAAATCTGGGCAACATTGTTTTCCCAGGTATGGCTACGGGCGAAAATTTCTCGGCTTTTTGCTGTTTCTTCGTTGTCTTCATTCAGCGCTTGGGCAATCATGTCAACATATTGCTCTTTGTTTTCGGCCAGATAGGTATATCCATCAAACACTTCCATAGCTTTTGTCCGAGTCGCAACCGTAGGTTTTCCCATTGCAAGATATTCATCAATTTTTCTGGGATAGTTTCCAATGGTTACTTCGTTGAGTTTCTGTGGATTGAGGGCAATATTAAAGGCCATCAGATAGCTTGGTAATTCGTCCATCTTTTTTGGGCCAAGAAACCAAACGTTCTGTTGTTGATGCAAAACGCTGTTTTTGAAGGCCTCGTCTTCTGGGCCAACAAGCACTATCTGCCAGTCGGGTCTGGATCTGGCGATGTGAAGCAGAATTTCGATATCAAGACGAAGTTCGTAAAGCACTCCGATATAGCCGATAATGGGTTTAGGTATGTTGATAATATCATCAGGGAGTTTCTCAATCAATGATTTGTCGAACATACTCACATCGCAGCCTTGGCCAACATAATAAGAGTGGGGGTTGAAACGCCGTGCTTGATCGGCCAGATAGGTGGAGTTGGCAACGACAATGTCCGATTTTTTCATCAATGCAGCTTCGATGCGAATGCCTTGCCGTTTCCAATAATCAACGGCTACTAAGTTGTCGCGGGTATAGTAGATATAAAGCTCAGGCTTCAGCATCTCTTTCAGATAGAATCCTCTGAACATATCGCTGTCGTTAAAAATAAAATAGTTGGAAAACTGAAGCTCATCAGCTGCTCTTTTTATCTCTGCCGCAAAGCGCCGATTGTTGACCTTATTCAGCGCATCAAAAATATTGTCGAAAGGCAACTGGCTGATGGATTCAAGAACGGTTTGCGGATAGAGATTCCACATATTGTCGTTGACTTTTACCAATGCAGCCTCCTGTTTTTTTAGGATTCGTTTTCGTTTTTGGATCAGTGGGTCGTGCCTTTCGCGCCAAAGTGTCAGACGATCCAGGGGGTAATTTACATACAAAACGCGGTTGTGCTTTGCAATCTCGTATGCGAGGTTGATGCAGTTGCTTCCGATGCGGCTGTCTAAAGCTTGCAAGCCAATCACAATAAAATCACGGTTTTTTATCATGGTCTTCAGGTTTTAGAAGGTCAAAAATAGTTCAGCCAATAAGGTTTTCATAGAGTTTTAGCACTTCGATAGCCATATTTTTCCAGCTAAATTTTGCTGATTGTTCTAAACCTTTGTGAATCAGCTCGCTGCGATACAGTTCATCGTTTGTCAGCCGCTGCATTGCCTGGGTAATTTCGTGTGGTTTGAATGGATCAATGATGGCCGCCGCCCCTCCGGATACTTCTGGCATGCTCGATGTGTTGGAGGTTATTACAGGAACTCCGCAGCGCATGGCTTCGAGCATCGGTATGCCAAAACTCTCGCGCAGAGATGGATATAAGAAAAGTTCCGCCTGAGTGTAGATGGCGGGCAAATCGGTGTTTTTAACATAACCTGTGAGGTGGATGTGTTCGGCAAGTCCGGGCGAACCGATTTCGTCTAACAACGCTTTCAACGCGTTTTTTTCGTAATCCAACATCACGAGTTTGACAGGCTTGGAGGCGGTTTGCAAATATCGGTCGAAAGCTTGCAACGTCCCTTTTGTGTTTTTCTTGGGATCGGTATTGCCTAAAAAAAAGAAATAATGGTCGGGTAAACGGTATTTATTTTTTACCTCGGCCAGCACCTGTGTATCGGTGATGGGCTTAAAATGCTCACTCACACCGTTATAGATAGCCACAAGCCGCTGGTCGTTTTCAGGGAAACCAAAAAACTGACGAATCCTGTTTTTTTCGAAATGTGATACTGTGATAATTTTTTTACTGCGCTCCACCACACGGGGCACCACATAACGGCGGTACATATTACCGGTTTTCTGGTACCAGGTGCCGCCCTTTTTGAACAGACTCACGCTTTCGAGATAGATGATGTCGTGAAGCGTAACTACTGATGGAATAGAGGTGAATACCGGTGCTGTGTTGCTCGTACAGTGCAGCAATTGGCAGCCATAGCGTGCAGCCGCCTTCGGCAAGGCAATTTGTTCCCAGCTTGGATAAGGCCCCCCACCCAGTTCAATGATGTGAAAATTCGAAGTCTCTTTAAGACATTCACGATCCTCGTCGGGCTTGACAAAGATAAAATACTCATTCTCAGTATCTATCTGTTGAAGATTGCGGATAAGCTCAAGAGCCACCATGTCCATGCCATGTTTTTTTACCCTGAAAAGACGTTGTCCCTCGATTCCAATTTTCATAAGTCAAGGTTTTTGATGAAAGAACAATTTACGTTTAATCTGAAAAGCGTTGTAGGTGTGTTTGGTGTGAATAAATTGTTTGTTTGCACCTTTAATTCTCACCAAAGATAGAAACATAAAGAAGAATCCAATAGGTAAAAAAAACAATGCCCTAAGTGTTTCCGGAATAAAGTACTGCCGTGGAGTTGCCAGCAATAGAGCCATTATCGTAAAAAACCATGAAATCAGCCACCATAGGGTGAGTGTGGGGATTCCAAAAACGAGCGAGGTCAGAGCAAACAAGCTGATTAAACCAATCAACAGAATTCGGGGCAGTTGCACATACTGCACTGCTTTGTTGAAATACTCGATGTTTCCGCAAACCAATAATGCCTTGGTAGCAGGAAGCAGGCTTTTTCCGAAATAATGCACCTGAGCCGACAGCCAGCGACGGCGTTGACGGCTGAACACTTTGGCGTTTTGCACTTTTTCATCGAAAACATAAGCATTGTCTATATAACCAATAGTGTGGCCATCTCGCAACAATCGTATTTCCAGCTCTTTGTCAAAGCCACCAACCACTTCCACCTCTTGCATCATCTGTTTGAAAAAAGCATAACGAAAAACCATGGCTGAGCCAATCAATGCCGATGAAAGCCCTATAACTCGTTGACCTTTGCGGAAAATCTGATTGTTAATCTCTTCGCTGATAGCATCCAAAAGTGCAAAGCTGGTATTGATATTTTTGGCAACCCGATGACCCTGAACAGCAACAAATCCCTGATTGAGTGCATGATTCATTTTGAGGAGAAAATCAAGCTCCATGATATTGTCGGCATCTAAAATGCATACAGCGTCATACGCATTATTAGGAAGTTGCCGCAGGGCATGGTTAATGGCGCGGGTCTTGGTGCTTACCTCAAAACACACATCCATCACCTTAAGCGGCAGTTTCTCAAGCTCCTGAATGGTGTTTTGCTCGAATGTATCAGCGATGATAACAATATCGAATTTATCACCTGGATATTGCTGGTTGAGTGCCTCACGGGCAACCTCAAGGATAACTTCGTCTTCGCGATAACATGGTATTAAAACAACAAAACGCAGTGTATCAGTATGTTCAGTTTTTTTCTGTTTGATCGGAAATAGGCTTGCAATGGCAAAAATGAGCAGGTAAACAGCGGTTCCACCCATATAAACTAATAGAATTATTTCAATTCTCAAAAACGTGCCCATCACCAAAGTGTCCATAGCTACAACATCGGGTTTTCGTAAATGACAGGATCGAAAAGATGAAGTAAATGCCATCCAATGGCTTTGTAATAGGTGTGAAACGCGCCCATATTGCCCTTGCGTAAAAAATTTAGCGCGTTTTTAGGTATGGCAATTAAGAGCTGATAGGCCAGTCCTTTATAAAACTGACTTCCGTTCACGTTGCGACGCATGAAGACCAGCCTGTTGCGGTTGAGGTAATAAATCTTCAAATTACTCAGTTTCCCGGTGCTGATTGATTCTTTATGAAGAACGTAGCTGTTGTGGACGAAGAAGATTTTGTATCCGGCCTTTTTGATTCGTTCGCACCAGTCGGCTTCTTCATAATAAAGAAAAAAGATGTTCGACATTAGCCCTACCTTTTTCACAACTTCCATTGGTACCAGCATGGCGGCACCATGTGCATAATAGGTTTCGCGGTCTTCATCGTATTGCCCTTGATCTTTTTCGCCATGGCCGATTGCAAAATTGCGCATTGTGAGGTAGTTCATAGGTGTATAACCGGCATATTGTATCGTGTCGGGCTGATAAAAAAATTTGATTTTTGGGCTTACAGCACCAATGTTTGAGTTGCTACGAAGTTTATCCACCAATGGTTCAAGAAAATTACGCGGCACCTCTATATCATTGTTAATCAACAGTATATATTCGCCTCGCGCACGCATCAGCCCATAGTTGTTGCCTGCAGCAAAGCCATAATTTATTGGATTTTCAACAAGAATTACGTTGGGAAAACGTTCCTTGATAATCTTCGGACTGTCGGTGGGCGAGGCGTTGTCAATGACAATGATCTCAAAATTAGGATAGGTAATCTGATGCAGAGAGGCAATCAGCTCACAAGTTACTTCCGATTGGTTGTAATTGACGGTGATAATCGAAACAAACGGATATTTCGTAGCTTCAGGCATCGTTGTCTCATTTTGGTTTCGATTCGTGTTCGTGATGATGCCCGTGGGTGGTGTGAATGAAGCGTTTAGAAGCTCCTTTTATCCGGATTAAACTCTTGAACATCAGTATGAAACCTGTTGGCAACGAAAACAGGGCACATAGAGTTTTCCCGTTGTAAAATTTCAAAGGAGTGGCTATCAGTAAGGATGCGATGGTGGCAACAAAGGCAATCAACCAACTTGAAAGCGGTATGAGCGAAGGGTAAAGTTCTGGGTTGAAAAGAGTTAAGATGAGACGTGCAAAGCTGAAAATGAATAACAAGCCTGCCAAAAGTATGCGTGGAGGCTGAACCATCTGAATCACTTTGTCGAAATAATCCAAATTGCCATGCCGGATAAGGTTCCATAAACCATCGAAAAAATATTTCCTAAAATTTTATATAACATATAATTAGCAAAACATTGGTCAGTTATTTGTGTTTCCCCAA
>JBDHYV010000089.1:0-9419 GCA_039811545.1 Bacteroidales bacterium
GGTTCAAAGATATAACATTTTATTTGTATTGGTTCTAAATTATTTCAAAAATTCAAAGCTTATTTTCATTCCGTTGGGATAGATTCCCTGAACGCGGACTGCTCTATTGGCGGCACCTGACATAGCCTGTTCAAGGCTGCTTTTGTCCTCCACCTTTTTGCCGTTAATCTGCAGGATGATAAATCCGTCGCCAATTCCGCCACGGCGCAATACACCATCTTTAACACCCGCAATTTTCAGTCCGTAGCTAAGCCCGAGTTCGCTCTTTTCATCGCTATTGAGCCGCACAAGGTTGGCCCCCAGATCGGCATTGTAGAACGAATCTTCGCGTTTCACCATCTGTATTGTTCCATCCTGGTTACGCAAAGTAATTTCTTTCGACATTTTTTTTCCATTCCTGAGCAGTTGAATTTCAACAGTTTCGCCTGGCCGATGTTGTCCTACGGCTTCGAGTAGTTGCGAAAGGCTGTTCACCGGCTTTTTGTCGAGTTCCAGAATCACATCGCCTGCCTTCATTCCGGCATCTTTGGCTGCACCATTATCGGTAACGCGGGCAACATACACCCCTTTTATTTCGGGTTCGCCGGCCTCTCTGGCCAGATCCTCGTCCATCTCTTTAATTTCAACACCGAGGAAAGCCCGTTGAGGTTCGCCAAAACGGATGATGTCGTCCACCACTTTTTTGGCAATATTTCCCGGAATTGCAAACGAATAGCCCTCATACACACCTGTTTGCGAGGCGATGGCCGCATTGATTCCAATGAGTTCGCCGGCTGTGTTGACTAAAGCACCACCGCTGTTTCCCCTATTCACGACGGCATCGGTCTGAATAAACGAATCTACCGAGGAACGATTTCCTAAGATATTGATATTCCTTGCTTTGGCACTCACAATACCAGCAGTAACAGTTGAGGTGAGGTTAAATGGATTGCCAACAGCCAACACCCATTCACCGATCTTCACATCGTCAGAGTTGCCAAAAACCAGAAATGGCAAACCGCTGGCTTCCACCTTGATGAGGGCAATGTCAGTACCCGGATCGGTTCCAATGATTTCGGCCTTCAGCTTCCTTTTGTCGTTGAAAGTTACTTCAATTTTATCAGCACCTTCCACAACATGGTTGTTGGTAACGATATATCCATCAGCCGAGAGAATCACGCCCGAACCAAAACCCACTACATTCCTACTGCTGCCATGAAACGGATTTCCATATAAAAACTCGCGCAAAGAGCCGTAAAAATCATCGTATGAGCGGCTGCGCTGATTCATTTCGGTACGGATATGCACAACAGCGTTCACGGTGTTTTCGGCTGCTTCAATAAAACTCGCTTCCTGTGGTGGTGCAGCAAAGCGGGCATTGTAAATATGAAAATCCTGCGGTTGGATTGAGCTGCTTACCCCCTGATTCAAAATATTTTGATCCTTAGCCCGATGCGAAAAAATCAAAAACAAGGCAACAACTGCCAGACCACCGACAATTCCTGATACAAAACTTCTTATTCCACTTTTCATAATCTCAAAATTTGAAAAAATAACGCTATCTGAAATTGAAAGTTTTATTTCCTATGTTAATTGATGTTAATCCAGTTATTGAAAACCGACATGATATTAGGTTTTCCTCCTAAATTTGCATCAAAAATTGCACCATAATTAAGTTAAGGGACAATAGTTAACGTTTATTAACAGCACCATTTTAGTCTCATCGCCAATGGAAAAACTTCAATTCTGGAAGCTTCATGGTTCGGGCAATGACTTCGTCTGTCTCAATGGTTTTCAGCCACTTCCGAGCCTAAGCCCGAAACAAATAGCCTGGATTTGTCATCGCCGTCTGGGTGTCGGTGCTGATGGGTTGATAGTGATTGAGCCAACAGAAAACGCTTCTTTTCGGATGGTGTATTACAACGCCGACGGCTTTGAGGGCAGTATGTGTGGCAACGGCGGGCGAACGGCGGCTGTTTTTGCCCGGATGCTTGGCGTTAGGCAAACCGACAACAGTTTCGTGGCTTATGACGGTATTCACAACTACATCATTCATCGTCAGGATGATGAAGAAACCGATGTTGAGCTGACAATGAACGATGTTCGTCATATCGAAATGGTTGATGGAGGCCTTATTGTCAATACCGGTTCGCCGCACTTGGTGCTATTCACTGACAATCTATCAACCCAAGATGTCGTTGGTGAAGGCCGAAAAATTCGTTATTCTAAACTTTTTGCACCTGAAGGGATCAACGTCAACTTCTTAGAATCCAATGAGAAAGGAAATTTCCTGCGCACCTATGAACGCGGTGTCGAAGATGAAACTTTAAGTTGTGGCACAGGCGTAACCGCCGCCGCCATCGCACTAAATTTGAAAAACGGAAACGAAAAACAGACCATTCGGACAAGAGGTGGCGTTTTAAATGTTGACCTTCAGCGCAAAGGTGATTATTTCACCGGGATCCGCCTTCGCGGCCCCGTACGTTTTGTGTTTACAGGAACATTTCAAGGAATAATCCCGGAACTTTGGGAAATTTAACAATGTCGGCTTTGCTTTTTTCATAAATTTGTTGCTTCAAAGGCTTATGCACCTGCAATCGGGCAATATCGCACTCCGGGCTGTGGAACCCTCCGACAGCGACCTCCTCTATCAGTGGGAAAACGATATCGCATTGTGGTGGGTTAGCGACCGCCTAGCGCCCGTTTCAAAATTCGAGATCGAACAATTTATCCTAAACAGCAGCGAAGTGCGCCACCAAAGTCAGATTAGGTTAATGGTCGAACTCAATGAGAACCACTCCACCAAAACCATCGGTACTGTTGACATCTACGATTTCGACCTCTATCATTCGCGGGCAGGAGTTGGCATATTCATCATTGAAGAACTCAGGCAAAAAGGCTATGCAAAAACCGCAGTTCGTCTGGCCGAGACTTATTGCTTCGACACCTTGGGATTGCATCAGTTGTATGCCATAGTTGGAGGCCACAATATCCATAGCATGAGGCTGTTTACCAAATTAGGTTATCGCGAAACCGGCACTCGAACTGATTGGTATCATACCTCAGACGGTTATGAAAACCAGCATTGTTTTCAAAAAACGATTTTTGAATTTCAACAGTTGAAAACGAGATGAAATCCTATCACAACGCTTACGGGAACCCCTCGCGTCGCAAAGCAAAAAAACGCAGAAAACGCGCCATAACCTTCGTGATTCTGCTCATGCTCCTAGCTATCGGCACTGGAACCTATCTCGTGTATGAAACCTTTCTAAGGCCTAACGTTTGGGTAGCCACCGGCGAAAAAGGTGAAGTGTTTATCCCCACTGGAAGCACCTACGAACAGGCGCGACATATCCTTTTCGAGAAAGGACTCATTGAGAGACGCACCGATTTTGAAAGAGCCGCCCATTGGCTTAAACTTGATGAACAGATTAAACCCGGGCATTATTTGATTGAGCACGGAATGGATAACTTTAGCCTCATCAGGCTATTGAAGTCGGGAAATCAAAAACCTATTCAACTTACATTCAATAATATACGTGATATTCCGCAACTTGCCGGACGGGTTTCTGCTCAAATTGAAGCCGACTCCACTACGCTGGTAAAACTTCTTTCCGATAGTTTGTTTCTGGCACAAATTGGATATAACCGTTATACGATTCCGGCTTTATTTATTCCCAACACCTACGAATTTTGGTGGACGACTGATGCCAAGGAATTTGTGTCGAAGATGTTGAGCGAGAACGCCCGATTCTGGACTGACGACCGATTAGCGCGTGCTAATGCCACGGGATTGAACAAGACTGAAGTGTCGGTTCTGGCTTCCATTGTTGAGAAGGAGACCAACAAAGACAGCGAGAAACCTGCCATTGCCGGGGTTTACCTCAATCGCCTGCGCGGAGGATGGCGGTTGCAGGCTGACCCGACTTTGGTGTTCGCCGCCGGCGATTTCGAAATCCGACGGGTACTCGACATCCATAAAACCATCGAATCGCCATACAACACCTATTTGTATCCCGGACTTCCTCCTGGCCCCATCTGCATCCCGTCTATTGCCTCTTTGGAAGCCGTGCTTAATCCCGACAAACACTATTATTACTATTTCTGTGCAAAAGACGATATGTCTGGCTATCACGTTTTTGCAAGCTCCTATGCCGAACACGAACTCAACGCATGGCGTTTTCGGCAAGCACTCAACAGATTGAATATCAGAAAGTAAAATTCAATGAAAGCATTTAAAGCATACGACATCCGCGGCGAATGGGAAGTTGATTTCAACGCCGAGGATGTTTACAGAATTGGTTTTTTCCTGCCCACGATTCTTAAAGCAAACACAATCTTAGTTGGGCGCGATTTGCGCCATTCTTCCGATACAGTTTTCAACACTTTGAGTCGCGGCATCACGGATGCAGGTGCTAATGTGCATGACGCCGGCCTGTGCACAACTCCTTTAGTTTATTGGGCCACCGGATACTTTCATTACAATGGTTCCGTAATGATCACCGCATCACACAACCCTAAAAATCATAACGGATTGAAAGTATCCGGAACCGATGTGATGCCGATTGGCTATGACAATGGCCTAAGCGAATTGGAATATCTCGTTGAAAACAAGACCATTACACCATCTGCAACAAAAGGGCTTATTCAAAAAATCGAGCCACAATCCGACTATCTGCGTTTTCTTAAATCTTATGTCAAACCCTTGTCCAATATTCGGATTGGGATTGATTGCAGCAACGGGATGGCTGCACTTTTCGTCAAGCAGTTGATCGAGAATAAACCATTTTATATTAACGACACAGCCGATGGCAGTTTCCCGGGACATGAGCCCAATCCTTTAGAGCCTGAAAATCAGGAGCAAATCAAAGAATTAGTCGAAAAGCATCAATGCGATATTGGTCTGATTTTCGATGGAGATGCCGACCGCGTGATGTTTATTGACGAAAAAGGAAATTTTGTGTCGCCCGACTTAATTATTGCCCTACTCGGTCATTTTTTCTTTGACATTCAAGGCCGAGAAGGCATTGTTCTTCAGGATATCCGCAGCTCAAAAGCCATAGGAGAATATCTTCAACAATTTGGAGCAAAGGTGGAAACCTGGAGGGTGGGGCGTGCCTACGCCGCATCCAAGCTTCGCAAAATCAACGGATTATATGGAGGCGAGTTAGCCGGACACTACTATTTCCGCGACTTTTACTATTCCGACAGCGGGCTGATGGCCGCACTCATCGTTCTTGGTTTGGTGGATAAGTTCAGTGCAAAAGGCATCAGCTTGTCGCAACTGATCCGAAATATTTCGCCTTACCACAACAGCGGCGAAATCAATTTTAAGGTCGAAGCCAAACAAGAAGCTATTCAGGCCGTTGTGGACTATTTCAGCTCGAAAGAAAAACCACAGCGCATACTCACTTTTGATGGTGTCCGACTCGAATATCCTACTTTCTGGCTCAATATCCGACCCTCCAACACTGAGCCCTATTTGCGTTTTATTGCAGAATCGGTAAACCCCGAAGAACTTAAAAACCTGATTCAGACAACAAAAGAAATTGTAGCAACCTTTAAATGAACCGATTGCTTATGACCCACTCTTCGCAAAAACCAACTTTTCCACTGTTTGCTGCCCTCATCCTCTTTATTCTTTTTTCAGCTTGCGGGCCAAATCACGAAAAATCGCAACTACATCTGCGCAAGGGAATCGAACTTGTTTTTCAGGCTAAGCACAGCGAGGCTCTGACAGAATTTGACAAGGCAGTTGACTTCGATGGCAGCTCGTTTGAAGCATACTACTACCGCGGAGCTTGCAAACGAAACTTGAAGGATAACGAAGGCGCTATGGCAGATTACAAAAAGGCAGTCGAACTAAAACCCGACTATGCGGAAGCTCATTTTGGACTCGGACAACTGTACGACTATTTCCAAGATCGGCAAATGGCTTGCTACCATTACCTTAAAGCCGAAGCACTCGGGCTCCCCAATGTGGGCGACTACACCCGCTGGTGCAAATGAACCCTTTTCGTTATCGTTGATGTTGTTCTGCAACGGCAAAAAAATGTTTCAAAACAGACATTTTGTCAGGGTTTTCACGGCACTCTAAGATTTTAACTTTAAATTTCCAACAAGTCATCTGTCGGCGATCCATGGCACGCGAAAGAACATAAGAAGACACTTCTGGCTCACAGCAAACCCGTTTTGCCAACTCCACAGCCTCAGTCAGCGGCATCTTACAACGATGAAAAATAGTATGCGCTGTGGCCGATTCCTCGGTTTTGCAACGTGTGCAGCGCCGCGAATAGGTTTTTTTCCCTTTGCAAAAATTGGTATGGCCACATTTGCGACACACAAAACCTTCCTTCCACTTGACATCGGACAATAGCTTCAGGTAAAGCTCCTCCAAATCGGACGACTTTTCCGCTTTTTGCTCAAGTTCGTTCTGAGAATTCATTTTCAACGGTTCGGTATAAAATTTGTACAAAAATACAAAAAGTGATATTAAAGCGATTTAGAAAAACATTACTTTTGCAAAAAAAATAAACTTTCAATCATGATTAAAAACCTGCTCCTCTCGCTCAGCACTCTGCTGATTCTTTCGACTGCCTGCTCTAACACTACTGTCAATCAAGGTGATGACAAGAAAACTACTGAAAAACCGACCGACAGCGGCAAGGTTGAGTTTCTCACTTATGACACTTTTAAAAACAAGGTCTGGAACTTTGAAGCGAATCCGCAGGAATTTGTCTATGCCGGAGAGCTTCCTGCCATTGTTGACTTTTATGCCGACTGGTGTGCGCCCTGTCGTAAGATCGCACCCATCATGGAACAGTTGGCCAAAGAATATGACGGCAAACTGAAGATCTATAAAATCAATGTGGACAAAGAGCAGAAATTGGCCGCTGTATTTCAGATTCGCAGCATTCCGAGCGTGCTTTTTATCCCACAAAGCGGCCAGCCAATGATGCAAGCCGGCGCACTGACCGAAGAAATGTACAGAAAAGTTGTTGACGAACAACTTGTTAAAAAGAATGAATGAACTTAAACATTAAAATCACAAAATGGAACATTTAACAAAAGACACTTTCCTTAGCAAAGTATTCAACTTCGAACAAAACAAAGATTGGAAATACGAAGGTGATCTGCCTTGTCTGATTGATTTTTATGCCGATTGGTGTCAGCCCTGCAAAATGGTTGCACCTATTCTGGAAGATCTGTCGAAAGAATTTGCCGGAAAAATCAACATCTATAAGGTTGACACCGAGGATCAGGTTGAGCTTTCGAGTGTATTTGGCATTCGCAGCATCCCTTCGCTTCTTTTTTGCCCCAAGGACGGTCAGCCTCAGATGGCCATGGGCGCACTGCCGAAGGAGTCGCTCCGTCAGGCCATCAACGAAGTACTGCTGAAACAGTAAACCATTGATAATTAACTAAAATAGGCAGTTTTCGGACTGCCTATTTTTTTAGTTTTTAGTTGCATGAAGCTTATGCTAACTTTGCAGCGATGAAACAAATACCGCTTCTGCTTCCCACTTCCTATTTCCCACCTATCAGATGGATGGCCCATTATCTTCAGTCTCAGCAAATCTGGATCGAAAATTGGGAGACCTATCCCAAACAAACTATCCGAAACCGTTGTTATATTCTAACACCGGCCGGAGTAGCACATCTCACTGTTCCGGTAGTCAAAACACAGGGAAACCACAGCCTGACATGCCAAATTGGTATTTTCTACGAAGATGGATGGCCCCGAAAACACTGGCGAACCTTATATTCAGCCTACAACAAATCACCTTTTTTTCAATACTACCGACACCATTTTGAACAATTCTTCGAAACACGATTTTCTACCTTAATCGAGTTAAATGAGGCAGCTATCATACTAATTTTGAGACTTTTGAAACATAATTTAAAACATCAGCCGAGCTCACATTGGCAGACAGATTGGCCTGATATTTCCGATATGCGTTTCAATTTTCAACCAAAGCCATTTGGTTTCGAAGATTTTTTTCCGGAATATCAGCAAGTTTTTTCGGATCGTCAAGCCTTCGTATCGAATCTCAGCGTTCTTGATTTGATTTTTAATCTGGGTCCCGAAGCCTCACAATATCTTAAAAACCTCAATCTTCGTCATTCAGGATAGGCAATTCTGACATGATAACTGTTGAGCAATTTTTTTTTCAGTATGCTTTTCACCAAACGAATATCCCTGAAGGTGATATTGGCATTCACAAACTGATTTGTTTCGATTTGTTTGGCGATGATATTTTCAACTAAATCATTGATTTTTTGTTCATTAGGTTCTTTCATGCTTCTGGAGGCAGCTTCCACCGAATCGGCCATCATCACCACTGCTGTTTCTTTTGAGAATGGCAGTGGGCCTGGGTAGCAGAAATCGCGCTCGTCAACCCTAAGACCGGGATTCAATCGCTGTTGCATCACATAGAAATAGTTCACGCGGCTAGTTCCGTGATGTGTGCGGATGAAATCAATGATTTGGTCGGGAATATTGGCATTTCGAGCCATTTCAATACCTTTGATCACATGTCCGATAATGATTTCGGCACTCTCAATCGGCATGAGGTCGTCATGCGGATTATAGCTACCCATTTGATTTTCGATATAGTAAAATGGTTCGGCCATTTTTCCGATATCATGATAAAGCGCACCGGTTCGAGCCAACAATACATTTCCACCAATAGCGTAGAGGGCTTCCTCGGCAAAATTGGCCACCTGCATCGAATGTTGGAAAGTTCCAGGCGCACGCGAAGCTAACTCCCTGAGTAACGGACTGTTGGTATTGCTAAGTTCGAGGAGTGTGAGGTCAGTAATAAAGCCAAAAAGACGCTCAAGAAAATATATCATCGGCAAGGCAAGCAGAGTTAGAGCCGCACTTAGGGCAAAAAACCAAATTGTTTTGGTGTCAATCAACGAAAATTCAGAAACCTGAATAAAACTGAAACCAGTGTAAATAATCAGATAAGTGAGAAAAATAAGACCCGAAGTCCTAAAAAAATAAACCCTTCGCCCGTGCTGATCTAAGCTAAAGACAACCACATAGCCCACGATCAATTGCAGAAATACAAACTGAAAAGCGTTGGGCACCACGATAGAAACTAAAAAAATGGTAAGCAGATGAACCAACACCGTGATACGCGAATCGAAAAAAGTAATCAGTATGATAGGCAACAAACCAAAAGGCAAAAGGTAGACCAAACCGGCCTCTCGCGAAAGGATGAGATAGCTGGGTAAAATGGTCAGGAGCATCAGCAACAAAATCAGGTTGATCTTTTTCAACTCGTTGAACAACTCATTGCGCAGAAAACGGATAAAAAAATAGAGGGTAGCAAACACCGCGATAACGAGGATAAACTGTCCGGCCAGCAGGGTATTCGCCCGTTTGAAGTCGCCGGTACGATGTTCAGTTTCTGTTCGCAATGAATTAATTT
>JBDHYV010000090.1:0-9382 GCA_039811545.1 Bacteroidales bacterium
CGCGTACTTTATCCCAAGCGCCGCGAAGGGTGAGCAGACCGTTGATCATTCCACCCCACGAAGGTGCAATGAGCATCACCGAGAAGGCCACACCTAGAGCCTGAGCCCAATCGGGCAGAGCCGAATAAAGCAGATGGTGAGGGCCTGCCCAAATATAAAGGAAAATCAGTGCCCAGAAGTGGATGATGGAAAGCTTATAAGAATACACCGGGCGATTGGCCGCTTTGGGAATGAAATAATACATCAGGCCAAGGTAGGGCGTTGTCAGAAAAAATGCTACCGCATTGTGGCCATACCACCACTGAACCAACGCATCCTGAACACCAGCATAGACCGGATAACTCTTAAGAAACGAAACCGGAATATTGATGGAGTTGACGATATGAAGCACGGCAACCGTTACAAAAGTGGCGATGTAGAACCAGATGGCCACATAAATATGCTGGGTGCGACGTTTGACCATCGTCATGATGAGGTTGATACCAAAAATCACCCAAACGATGGCAATGGCAATATCAATAGGCCATTCGAGCTCGGCATATTCTTTGCTCACGGTGTAACCCAAAGGCAGCGTGATGGCTGCCGCTAAGATGATAAGCTGCCAGCCCCAAAAGTGGATGCGGCCAAGTAACTCACTGTACATCGGTGTTTTGAGTAGGCGCGGTGTGGAATAATACATCCCGGTAAACATGCCGTTGCCCACAAAGGCAAAAACCACAGCATTGGTGTGCAACGGACGTAAACGACCAAACGAGAGCCACGAAATGCCCGCCGACATATGCGGAAAAATCAGCTCAAAGGCAATGGTCAGCCCAACAAGTGTCCCTACAATTCCCCAGAAAACGGTGGCTTGCAGAAACATTTTGGACAACCTGTTGTCGTAAGTAAACTTCTGTAACTCCATAAAGTTGAAGGTTTTAATTATTGTTGTTTGATTCGGAAATTTCGTTTTCGTCTTTTGATTGGGTTTTATTGTCGAAAAGCATCCTCACCGAAGGCGAATAATCATCGTCATACTGCCCGTTGCGTACGGCCCAGATGAAGGCTATCAGAAAGCCGCCGGCAACGACAACCCCAATGATAATCAGGAAGAGAATAGCTTCCATTTGACCAATAGTTTGTTGTTCAAGTTTTTAATTCTTTTTTTGAAGACTTTTCTCCACGTGGCAGTATCCGGCAAATTCTTTTTCATCTTTGTCAGATCCATTCTGTACAAAAAAACTCTTCATCCGTTCGTCTCATTGTTTTTAGCGCATCAAAAATAACAACTTCCTGTTAAAACATTCAAAAAAATGTAATCTCGTATGCCATTACCGCATTTCTTTTTCTGAAATTTATGAACAATAGATTCATCTTCACGCATCAGGCTTATCATTTTTCAGTTTCCGTGAAGCCAACCAACCGATGCTGAGTGTGGCAAAAGCTACGATTGAAATTGAACTGAGGGGCATCAGGATGGCTGCGATAAGTGGCGAAAGATTTCCGCTCACCGCAAACGATAAACCTATAACGTTGTAAATGAGCGAGATGATAAAGCTCCGTCGGACGACTTTGAAGCTGGTGAGGGTGAAGCCAATGAATTTTTCCAATTTGTCGAAACTTGCTGCTTCAAGGATGGCGTCGCAGGCGGGCGAGAAACTGAACACATCCTCGGCTATGCTGATTCCGGCATTGCTTTCGGCCAGTGCGCCGGCATCGTTCAATCCGTCGCCAATCATCAAAACATTCTCTCCCCTTTCTTTCAATCGGAGGATATATTGCTTTTTATCGGCAGGACTTTGGTTAAAATGTAAGCTGGCTTCGTGGCCAAAAAGTGCCCTCATCTTCGTTTCTTCCCCATCATTGTCGCCCGAGATCAGGTGAAGCGGATAACGTTTTCTCAAATCTTGAATCAAAGCGTGCAAGCCTTGCCGATAGCTGTTCGAGAAGGTGAAATAGCCGGTCTGCCGCCCGTCAATGCTCACATAAACCCTACTCTCATTCATCGCCGTTGAGGTACGCTGGCCGGTAACAAACATTTCCGAGCCCACATTGATGCGCTTACCGTTCACGAGGGCCGTTTGACCAAGGCCGGGAAGTTCTTCGTATCGTTCAGGCATCAGCTCAGAAACGGGCGGCAAAAACTCTTTCAATGCCACACTCAATGGGTGGCTTGAATGACGTACCACATTGGCAATCAATGTTTTTTCTTCGGCACTAAGGTCATTTCCAAAAAAATGAACTTCCACTTTGCGATTGAGGGTGATGGTGCCGGTTTTGTCAAAAACCACTGTTGTAACACGATATAGCTTTTCCACCACATCGCTGTTTCGGATGTAGAATCCTCTTCTGCCGAAGGCTCTCATCGTGCTGCCGAAAGTGAAAGGAACGGTAAGCGCTAAGGCACAGGGGCAGGCGATAATGAGCACCGAGGCAAACACATAAATTGCCAACGACATTTGCACTGTGGCCCAGTATGCCGATGCCGCCACCGCAATCAACAATACAGCGGCCGTGAAATACTGGCTCACGAAGTTGATATGATTATTCAGACTCAGCCTGTCTTTTTTTGTTCCGCCCTGATTCCAGAGCTGTGTGAGATAGCTTTGTTCGACGGCTTTCTCCACTTGAAGCTCGATACTGCTGCCCACCTGTCGCCCACCGGCATAGATGAAATCGCCCTGATTTTTTGCAACGGGCAAAGCTTCACCTGTAACAAACGAATAATCAATGCTGCCGTATCCTTTCGCCAAAACGGCATCGGCAGGCACAAGTTCCTGATTACGGATCAGGATTCTATCACCCTTTTTGAGTTCGCGGATAGGGACAATGGTTTCGCCTTGTTCGTTCAGGCGGGTAACGGCAACGGGGAAATACGAACGATAATCGCGCTCAAACGACAGGGCTTCGTAAGTTTTTCCCTGATACCACTTGCCGATAAGCAGAAAAAACAACAAACCGGCCAAAGAGTCCATATAGCCAATACCCTGACCCGAAAAAACAACAGTACTGCTATAAAAAAACAGCGCAAAGATGCCGATCGAAATCGGCAAATCAATACTTATGATCTTATGTTTCAGTCCTTTAAATGCTGAAACATAATAATCGGAAGCGCTATAGAAAACAACCGGTAGGATAAGGATAAAACTCAGCCAACCAAAAAGATGTTTAAACTTTTGCTCCAAAAGGTCGCCTCCGGGCAGGTATTCCGGAAAGCTGTACATCATGATGTTCATAAAACTGAACGAAGCGACTCCGATCTTGAGCATCAGTGATTTATCCGCTTTTCGGATTTTTTTTCGGTCGAGATGTTCTAAGGTGATTTCGGGCACATAGTGGATGGAAGCCAATAGTTCAGCCAGTTGCCTCATGCTGATCTGATCATCGCGAAATGTAACTGCAACTTCTTTCTGCGGGAAGTTGACCGTTGAATGACTGATGCCGGGATGCAGCGTATCTAAATGCTCGAGCAACCAAATGCACGACGCGCAATGGATGGCCGGAATAAAAAAACGAACCCTTACCGTGTTTCCATCCCTGAAATCGGCTAATTTATCTTTGATTTCGTCTAAGTCGAGGAAGGCGAACTTTCTAAGGGGCTGCCCAGTTTCCATGCGGATTCCCGACATGGGCTGTATCTCATAATAGGCCTCTAGACGGTTTTCGTTTAAAATCTGATAAACCGTTTTGCAGCCGTGGCAGCAGAATTCTTTGTCATCCCACAACACCGGGATTTTCCCGCAATCCGTACCACAATGAACACAGGGTTTTCCCATTTCTTATTTCTCAAAACGCACTACCCATAGTCCTCTGAGCTCGCCCTGATTATATCCGGTTGCCTTGTCGTTGGGGTAGAGTTTCTTAATGATTTCCATGTTTTCGTTGGTGATATTGGAGCCCGGAGTTCCATGACATTGCAGGCAGGGTGCGCCAAGTATGATTGGGGCATAATAAGTGGCCGTCCCATTTTCGTCATACAGGGTCATCTCCATCTTTTTACCTGTACCAGCCTTGCGCATAAGTTCCATCACTAACAGCTCCTGTTCGTTTGCCGCATTTTCGGGGTTTCGGTTTTTGTCCGACACCCGTTTCAGGTGAATCTGATGCTTTCGTGCCACCGAGTCGGTCAATGGCAAAGCTTTCACATTGCAGAAACTAAGCGCATAAGGCACTCCTCCCTTTTCGATGGCCTGCCGAAGCTGGCTGCCAAGAACCTTAAAACCTTCTTTTACAATGGATTGACCAATTTGATGAAGATCCTGTTTCAGACTGTCGTTGGTAACAGACAAATTGCCGGTATTTGAGGGGGGAAATGGTGTTCTGAACGCACTAAAGGCCAGGCTCATGAATATAATCAGAAGGCCGGCCAGGAAAACGTTTTTTTTCATAACCATTTGGTTTTATTGATTAAATCGCTGAACATCATCAGCATTAGCGTTGCGCATCATCAGGATTTCGCCTTCGAAAAGCAGGTCTTTTCCGGCGAGCGGATGGTTGAAGTCAAGGGTCACACTATCCGCCATTTTTCGGATAATTTTTCCATAATGCCGGTTTCCATCACGGTCGGCCATGGGGAATACGTGACCCACCTGTACGACTTCCGGGTCAATATGACCGTCTTCTTCTGCAAAAGTTGAAAGTGGCATATCGAAGATGGCATGAGGATCAATGGAGCCATAGGCGCGTTCGGTTTCCACCACGAAGTTAAAGTTGTCGCCGTCATTCAGTTTCACAAGATGAGCCTCAAAGTCGTCGAGCATAAGTCCTTGCCCAATGAGAAACTCCTCAGGCTGTTGCTGTGGATGTTTCAGTACACGGCCTGTACGGGCATCTTTGAGGGAATAAATGACGTGAACAATTTTTAAATCTTTCAACTCATCCATAGGGGTCATCCGATTTTTCTAGATTTAAAAGCCCCCTGTGGTGCAGGGGGCTTTGAGATGTTTTCTGAATAATGAGGTTTATTTGGCCAACTCCCTGACGTAGAGAATGATTTTCCATCGGTCGTCGGGCCGAATCTGGCTACCATGAGCTGCCATAAGCCCCGAGATGGATCCCAGAGTGATGACATGATATATTTCACCATCGGGTTTGTTTTGGACAAAAGGTTCGACGAGCGAAGTAGGCTTGGCCGGAAACAGCTTGCTGGTGTATAAGTGGCCATCACCTTTGCCGGCAACACCATGGCAACTGATGCAAAAGATATTGTAGAGTGCTTTACCCTCTGCCAGAATCTCAGGAGATTTCTGAAAAGGGTTATGCAGCTCCTGACCGGCTTTCACCTGATCATCAAAAGATTTGGCTTTATACGGATAAGGGAAATGATCCCGTGCAATAGTTCCCTCGGC
Source organism: Bacteroidales bacterium (assembly GCA_039811545.1). Lineage (GTDB taxonomy): Bacteria > Bacteroidota > Bacteroidia > Bacteroidales > F082 > JALNZU01. The sequence goes on from JBDHYV010000090.1 coordinate 5,328, forward strand.
CGGCGTACGCATGGTTTGTCCATCCGAGAAAACAGGGTTAGGCGTGAAAGATTCGTAAGCTGTTGAATACGCCATATCGGGAAAAAAGGCATAACCCGGATTGTTCTTGTTGCGGTTGCAGGCAGCGTTGGCTATCGTCAAACCGATAACTGCCACGATAAACAGTGATTTTCTCATTTCTTTGGTTTTTTTCGTTAGCAAAAACATCGGGCTTAATAGTTTGTATGGTATCCTGTACTCTCTTTGAAGTAGGGATGGTTCACTGGTGCAAGAGGTGCTTTGGCCAACATCCAGAAGGTTACCAATCCGAACAAACCTAAGAAACCCACAAAAGCACCAATCTCAACGAGTCCGAAACCGGCATGTTCGCCACCCACGGTTCCTGGCATAATCATCATATAAAGGTCGAGCCAGTGGCCGATGATGACCACCATCGAAACCGGAGCAAGAATGCCAAACACCCGTTTTGAATCACGTGTCATCAGCAGCAGAAACGGAACCACGAAGTTCAAAATCAGGTTCACATAAAAAACTCCTGAGAAATGGTTGTGGCGTTCGATGTAATAAATCGTCTCCTCGGGCATATTGGCATACCAGATGAGCATATACTGCGAGAACCACAGATAAGCCCAAAAGATACTAAAACCAAACAGATACTTGCCGAGGTCGTGGACATGTTCGTCATTCACCAATTCTAGATAACCCATCCGTTTAAGTACAATAATCACTAAGATAAGTGCGGCAAATCCTCCGGCCAGCATACTGCTGAAGACATACCATCCATAGAGGGTGCTAAACCAATGCGGATCGAGCGACATGAGCCAGTCCCATGCCGACATCACACTCGTCAGTGCATAAACCACTAAAAAAATGGCCGACAAAGTACGCATACGGCTGAAATAGCTCCTTTGTCCAAGGCTATCGAAAGCAAGCGATGATTTCCGGATACAATGGGCCAACAACGACCAAGCTCCAACGTAAATCACCAAGCGGATATAGAAAAACGGCACATTCAGGTAAGGCTGTTTTTTAATCAGGATTTCGTCCAAATGTTCCTCATGCGTCCAGGGGTAAAGCGTGTGTAGCCCACCCAAAAGGAAGAACAACAGCAACAAACCGCCACCCACGGGGATAAAGGCCGACATGGCCTCGGCCACCCTTTGCACTGTCATTTGCCACCCCGACTGGGCAACAGTATGCACAGCAACGAAAAACAGTGCAACAAGAGCCATGCTCAGGAAATAATAGTTATTCAGCAAAAGGTTGGCCGCCACCCGGTTACCGCCTGTACCGGTAAGATATCCAATGACAATAGAGAGCAGGCCGACGGCAATCATCACGAGAAGCACCATGACGGTCTTTCTTTTCAATACAAAAGTGAGTTTATCCATGGCTATTCTTTCATTTTAAGGGTGATACCGAGTGCGCCGGCGGCTTTCAATGTTTCTTCGATGGCTCCGGCATGCTGTTCGTCTTCAAGAGGAACAACAAACAGGAAGCGGTCGTCGGTAATGCGCTCATCGTGGATGACATTTTTAGAGCCGGGTCCCAATTTGTTGTGAATCAGGTAAGCAAAGACCATCGAAAAAGCTGCAAACAATACAGCCATTTCAAAAGTAACAGGAATAAAAGCCGGCACGGCAAAGAAAGGTTTACCGCCAAAGTTAAGCGGATAAGCTTTGGTGAAAACCCAGGCCTGAAATCCAAATCCGATGACCGTTCCAACAGCTCCTCCCCAGAATGCAACCCGCGTCAGGCGCGACCGCCGCAAACCCAACACAGTGTCCAATCCATGAACAGGAAATGGAGAAAGAACATCGGCAACTTTCACGCCTTTCTTCAAAATCTCGCGAAGACCCTTCAACAGATCCTCCTCATCGTTGTAATAGGCTGTGATATACTTATTCATGATGCAATTCTTTTTTGTTTTCACCAGCTGATTTTAACACACTCTTTACCTCGGCGATGGCAATCACCGGGAATACCCTGATAAACAACAGGAACAGTGTGAAAAAGATTCCCAATGTTCCAACAAACAGGGCTACCTCAACAAATGTTGGTTTGTACATTGACCAGCTCGAAGGCAGATAGTCGCGATGCAACGAAGTTACTACAATCACAAAACGCTCAAACCACATCCCGATATTGACAAAGATGGAGATAATGAAAGTGGCCACAATGCTGGTTCTGATCTTCTTAATCCAGAATAGTTGAGGCGTAATCACGTTACAGGTCATCATGATCCAATAGGCCCAGGCATAAGGTCCGGTAGCACGGTTAACAAAAGTGTACATCTCATATTCAACGCCCGAATACCAGGCAATGAAAAATTCGGTGATGTAAGCAATTCCCACGATGGAGCCGGTAATGATGATCACCTTGTTCATATTCTCGATATGCCCGATGGTGATATATTCCTCCAAGTTCAAGGCTTTACGCGCCACGATGAGCAGGGTAAGCACCATGGCAAAACCCGAAAAAACAGCTCCCGAAACAAAGTAAGGTGGAAAAATAGTGGTGTGCCAACCGGGGATGACCGAAGTGGCGAAGTCGAAACTAACGATTGTATGCACCGAAAACACTAGTGGGGCAGCCAATCCGGCAAGAATCAGACTCACCGTTTCGTGTCGTGTCCATTGTCTGACCGAGCCTGTCCAGCCAAAACTCAAAAAGCCGTAAATTGCTTTTTTAATCTTGCCGGTAGCTTTATCGCGCACGGTACCCAAATCAGGAATAAGCCCTACATACCAGAAAATGAGTGAGACAAGCAGATAAGTGGTGATGGCAAACACGTCCCAAAGCAGCGGTGAGTTGAAGTTGACCCAAAGCGCACGGGTGTTGGGATAAGGGAAGATAAAGAATCCCAGCAGCAGCCTCCCCATGTGGATAAGCGGGAAGAAACCTGCCATTGCGATGGCCATCAGGGTCATGGCCTCGGCCGAACGGTTGATACTGGTTCTCCATTTCTGTCTGAAAAGCAGCAAAATGGCTGAGATAAACGTTCCGGCATGGCCAATACCGACCCACCAGACAAAGTTAGTGATGTCCCAGGCCCAGCCGATGGTTTTGTTTAAACCCCAGGTGCCGATACCGTAATAAACGGTAACAAATGTTGCCCAGGCCCCAAACAGGGCTGCCGTGCCCGAGAGGGTGATGCCCATATACCAGTATTTTGAAGGTTTACCGGCCATAGGCGACAGAATATCTTTGGTCACCTGGCCATAATCCTTCGACCCTTTGATGAGCGGTTCTCTTATTGGAGATACGTACATGCTTCTTTGGTTTTAGTTATACGGTTCTGTTTTTTACTTTCGTCAGATAGCCTACCGAAGGCAGGGTATGGATTTCTTCGAGCAGATGATAGTTACGCTCACTGGCAAAATACTGCGACACTTTGCTGTTTTTGTCGTTCAGGTTTCCAAAGACAATGGCATCTGCCGGGCAGGCCTGACCACAAGCCGGGACGATTTCGCCATCGCGAAGCTTCCGATTTTCGTTTTTGGCTTGGAGCTTCTTGTCCTGAATACGCTGTACACAGAAAGAACACTTCTCGATGACGCCCTTAGCTCTGATGGTAACGTCGGGATTCAACACTAAACGACGCAAATCGGTAGTCATTTCGGTGGGGTCGTAGCGATTCCCCTTGAAGGAATCGGCACCGGTATAATCCAGATAGTTGAATCGGCGCACTTTGTAGGGGCAGTTGTTTGCGCAATAGCGAGTGCCGATACAACGGTTGTAGGCCATCTGGTTCAGCCCTTCGTTGCTGTGGGTAGTAGCAGCAACCGGGCACACATTTTCACAAGGGGCGTTGTCGCAATGCTGGCACATTACCGGTTGACGTACCACTTCGGGATCGTGTTCATCACCATTATAATAACGGTCAATACGAATCCAGTGCATTTCGCGTGCGGCCATCACCTGTTCTTTGCCCACCACCGGCACATTGTTCTCGGCTGAGCAAGCCACCACACAGGCATTGCAGCCGGTGCAGGCATTCAGGTCAATAGCCATTCCCCAGTGAAGCCCGTCAATCTCCACCGGTGGGTAGAGGG
>JBDHYV010000091.1:0-9321 GCA_039811545.1 Bacteroidales bacterium
CGGTTCTGGTCGTTGCGGTTCTGGTCGTTGCGGTTCTGGTCGTTGCGGTTCTGGTCGTTGCGGTTCTGGTCGTTGCGCTGATAGGGTTCGTTAAAGTGCTGTTTCTCGAAATTTCTTTGACGCTCACCGTTTTGAAATTTCTCATTGGGGTGTCGTTCCTGAAATCCAGGTTTTTCAGGATAGCGATCTTCTTTACGGTATTTTTCCTGACTGTTTTGGACATATTCTTGTTTCCTGGGTTCGTTGCGAACCGTCTCGCCTTCTAAAGGCTGCAATTTGAAGTCCGGCTTCTGTAAACGCTCGTTTTCAGTCGGTGGGTATTTTGTGTGCCCATTGTTTGGTTTGATGAATTGGCTTTTTTCATCGGTATCCGTATTTGTTTCGGTAGGCAAACTGCTAGTGCTAATACTTTCTTCGGGCAGTGAAGTCAGCCCGCCTGCACTCGATGCCGCAGCATGTGGCTTCATCCGTTTGCGCGGTTCGCGCTTCTCCCTTGAAGAGGAGTCTTCTGTACGTGGCTGTAATTCAGTAACTTCTGTTGAAGTTGTGACGGATTCGGTTTCAACTTTCGATTCAGAGGCAATCTGAGCGACTGGTTCTGCAACGATTTGGGCTGGGGCTTCTTGAACCGTTTCAGTAGTATGGACTACAATTTTCGGAGTTGGCTTATTGCCTTCGTGTTTGTTTTTTTGATTCATTTTGCCTTTCCCATGCTTGTCAGGTGCGGAAGCTGGTTTCGCTTTCTCTACCGGCAATGGGATAAGAGCTTGCTGATCAAGTATTTGGTAGATAAGGTCTTGCTTAAGTAGCTTCTCAACTTTGGGAACGTTCAATTCCTTGGCTATCTCTCTCAACTCACCTACAAGCTTACTGTTAAGCTCTACAATGTCATACATGTGATGGAATGTTAGTAATAATAAAAAGATGACTGGTGAAAACAGTGCTTCGAAACGCACCGCTAAAGACTAAAAAAAGGGTTTCTTAGTAAAATGCCCGACAAAAATACATTAAGTTTTTTATATGCAAGCTTTCTGTCAAAAAAAATGCTTTTTGTCTTTCCCTGTCATCAGTGGGATGCTGGATTTGATGTTGCACTCTTTCTGTGAAGTGTGATGAAACCATTATCAGTTTGTTGTTCCAAGATTTTGATTTCTTCGGTATCTTTGCTGCAAAAATTCCCCAATTATGATTCAGAGAATTCAAAGTGTGTTTATGGCAGTGGCCTCAATATCTGCTATTTTGCTTTTCTTTTTCCCAATTGCCTGGTATTATGGCGAGGTGCATACATTGGCTTTTTTCATTTATCGGGTAAGAGAGTATGTGCCTGGTGCTGTGCCTGTTACAGGTTTTTCTTTTTTGCTTCCCTTGGTGTTGCTCAATGGTGTACTGATTGTTTTGCCTATTGCAGCCATTTTTCGCTATAAAAATCTGAAACTGCAATATAGCTTGATGCGGCTGAATATGTTTCTTTCTATCGTGATGGTTGCGGCCATCTTGTTGTTCTACACTGCACGCATCGGAAAAATAATTCAGGCAGATCCTAGCTACGAGTTTGGGGCTTTCATGCCATTGTTGGCGATGGTATTCTCTTTTTTGGCAATGCGTGGAATTCGATCCGATCTCCGCCTTCTGCGTTCTGCTGACCGCATTAGATAGACACTTTCTTTCCGGTTTCATAAACTTCAAGGTCGTGAATATTGGCGCCGTCTATATGAAAACGCACTAAAGTAATCTTTTGATGAATCCCATATAAACCTGCAGCTCCGGGATTGATGTAGAGCAATTTGTTTTGCTCATCATATTGAATCTTAAGGAGGTGCGAATGGCCAGCAATAACAAGTTGCGGCCTCGTTAGCCTTATTTTATGCCGGGTCAGCGCATTGAATTTCCCTGGATAACCCGCAATGTGGGTCATAAATACTTTCACTTCTTCAATGCTAAAATAAAGCTGCTCAGTGCATTGCGATCTGATGGATAAGTCGTCAATATTTCCGAAAACCGCTTTTAAAGGCTTGAACGCTGCAAGGCGCTCGAGTACATTACTGCCGATGTCGCCGGCATGCCATACCTCGCTGCAGGGCTCAAAAAAATCGAACACCCGCGGATGAAGATATCCGTGAGTGTCCGAAAGTAAACCGATAAATGCCATTAGCCTAAAACAAGAAGCTCACACCCACGCTCAAGACTTCCTTAAACTGGGTGCGAGGACCTTTTTTGCCTTTATTGTCCGTTATCATCACGTCGTCATCATAGATGAGGTGAGTTGTGATGTTGGTGCTCAACCATTTATTCACTTTCATTGCAATGCCTGTCTGCCAGTCAATGTCAATGCGCTCCGGATTTTTCAAATAATCGCTAAAGGCTTCTAACTTAGTGTTGAACACTACATTCTGAAATATTTCTTTTTCAATTTTAATCCATGCTTTCGATCCAAGCTCAAAACGTGTGGTATTTCCGGGCTCAACTCCAAAGCTTCCGGCATCCGACAACGATTTCATCGTTACGAGAGTAAGCCTTCCCGTAAGGGGTGAAAAGTTGAATGAAATGTACTTGTTGGGCTTGTAATCCATCCCCAACCCCAGTGTGATGTATGCCGGTGCAAAAAATCCTGAAATTGGTGTGGAGGAATCAACCTTATAATCATAGCCATTTACAAACTGGCTTTTCAACGAAAATGCAGCACCGTAATATAGGTTTTCGACAGCTTTTTTTCCGTAAAGCGAGTTGAATTCAATGCGGTCGTCGGTTTTAATCAAACTCTCGGCACCTAAACGGCTGTAGCCCAATGCCAAATCGAGACTATTGTCCCACAGTGTTTTGTCTTTTTTATAGTTGAAACTGTAACTGAAAAGTCCGAGTGCATTGATGGCACTCTGTCCGCCGGCAGCCCAATTGGTGAGCTGACTTTGAGACATATTGAGGCCAACTTTTCCGTTCCTTTTCCATGGTGCCGGAGCTTCTTCCTGTGCCATTGCAACGATAAATCCAACGACACACAAAATTGTCAAAATGTTTTTTTTCATCACATTAAAATTGATAATTGAATTAAAATTATAGACCACCCGACTGACGGTTTGGAATCTGTTGCTGGCGCTGTTCCCTCAGGTGAAATGTTACATCAATCTGTGAACGGCTTCTCACATATACCGAATCCTTTATCGCCGGGAGCCATCGAACCGATTGCAGGATACGAATAGCTTCCTGATCGCATCCGCCACCTACATGGCTGATAATATGTATGTTAGAACAAGTTCCGTCTTCCTCCACAACCAGCCCAACTTGCACAACGCCTTCGATACCTCCCAATAAGGCTGCCTCAGGATATTTTAGATTCATCGCGATGTAGTGGCTCAAATTGCGGTAGTTTTGGGGTAAAAGGGGCTGCGGCAAGTGCTCAACGGTTGCAAAAGTATATATTTTATTGCTTGTATCGCAAGATAGTTTAGTCAGACCCTCTGGCACACCCTCGGCTGACATGCGTTTGTGAGCATGTTTTCTGTTGAACGGAACATCTATACATGCCTGGGATTCAACTGATGAGCCGTTGTGGATGGCTGGCTTCCATAGTATTTTTTGCGCTAATCGGATTGCCTCAGCATTCAGGCTCTCATCGGAACTCTTCTCAATCCGGAAATCTTTTGTGTTGCCTTGATTATCAACAGTAAAACGGACCAATATCTTGCCGCTGTTTTTTTTTGAATCAGTAGCCGCGGGATAACGAAACGCCATAGAAAAGTATGCCTGATTGATCTTGTGCGATGATAAAGCCTGCGGAGCCTGCCATACCTGACCATGAATCTTGAGAAACATAAACTGTAAACTAATGAATATAAGTGTATTAACTCTCATAACATGTTTCTTTCTTATGACTTGATAAAAAAAGCTGCTTTGATTCTCAAAATTAGGAAATTTGCAGCCTCAGTCAAACAAATTACTTTTTGAAGTTTGTATCAATAATGGACGGTATAATAGCAAAAGAGATTATTTTCGGTGTGCATCCTGTTATGGAGGCATTGAAGGCAGGCGTTGAGGTGGAAAAACTCATGGTGCAAAACGCCGCACGCTCGCCGCAAATGACAGAAATTCTGCGGCTTGCACGACAGTTAGAGGTTCCTGTGCAAATGGTGCCGGTTGAAAAACTCAACCGACTGACCCGAAAAAACCATCAGGGTATTGTGGCTTTTACGGCCCATCTGAGTTATCAGAAGCTGTCGGCGGTGCTGCCTATGATTTTTGAAGCAGCGATGGAACCATTTTTGCTTATTCTCGATCGCATCACCGATGTTCGCAACTTTGGTGCTATTGCGCGAAGTGCTGAGGCTAGCGGAGTGCATGCGTTGGTTGTGCCCAGCCGAGGTTCGGCACAAATAAATGCCGAGGCTGTGAAAACCTCCGCCGGCGCGCTTCATCGGGTGAATGTGTGCCGCGAGGAAAACCTCAAAACCACACTCCATTATTTGAAAGAAAGCGGCGTGAAGATTGTTGCTGTTACCGAAAAGGCCTCTGTCGAATACTGGAAAGCCGACTTGCAGGGGCCGGTGGCACTCATCCTTGGTGCCGAAGATACCGGTATATCCGAAGAATATCTTAAAATGGCCGATGTACGAATAAAAATGCCAATGATGGGCGAGATACAATCGCTCAACGTGTCGGTCGCTGCCGGCATCGCCTGCTATGAAATTGTAAGACAGCGTAATAAATAAAAAAATCCCGACAGCAATGCGTCAGGACTCTTTCTTCCGGAAACGGAAATATCTTAGCGACGGGCTTCCTGAATACGGGCTTTCTTGCCACGTAAATTCCTGAGATAGAAAATACGTGCCCTTCTCACACGACCCTTCTTGTTCACTTCGATGCTGCTAATCATAGGCGACGAAATGGGGAAGATGCGCTCTACACCAACGTTTCCCGACACTTTACGGATCGTAAAGGTGGAGGTGGGGCCGCTGCCTACGCGTTGGATCACCACGCCTTGAAATTTTTGAAGACGTTCTTTGTTTTCTTCAATGATCTTATAAGTTACAGTGATGGTGTCGCCAGCTTGAAACGAAGGAAATTCTTTGACCGTAACCTGATCTTCTACGTACTTGATAAAAGCGTTCTTGCTCATTTTTAGACGAATATTTTGTAAGGTGCTTAACTCAAAAATGAGTGCAAATATACAACTATATTTTAAACCAGTACATTGGCCTTTAAAAAATCTTTTGCCGTGGGATGTCAATATTTCTATATGATGACAAAAATATGATGTAAAGAATTGTATAACAGATGATTAAACGAGGGTGGGAATGTTGTGCGCCTGATTAACTTTATTGTGTTGGGTCGAAAATTGTCATTGCTGGCAGGGCGTAATGGTTGAAATCCCACAGTGCCTGATTTTCCCACGATGATCCGTTTGTGGATTGCGAACCATAAGCTGCCACCCATTCGGTACCCCAGTAGCACCAGCCTCGCCCTCCGGATTCTCCCACAGTTTGTCCAAGTGCTTGAAGATATGATCTTTGACCGTGAGGCGTTGCTCGATAGGATGGGATGGTTTGGCTACTGTTGCCCACCACATTATGGGTGTTATCGGCCCATGCAAAGGTGAACGGATAGCTGGTTTCGGCGATAAGTACATCTTTTGCAAATGTATTTTTTAACTCCTGAACCACAGAACCGGTACCGGCAAGGCTTTTACCATGCCAGATAGGATAGTAGGAGAGTCCAATATAATCATAATCGAGTTGCAGTAGATTGCCGAAAAAAACATAAGCCCCTGAAAGTCCGGCGTAATGCAGCATGATTTTGGTCTGAGGCGAGGCATTGCGGCATCCACGTATCCCCTCGGCAAGCAGGGCTGACATCTGGCTGTGTTGCGAAATATGGCCTTCGGGCCAGAGAATCCCCTGATTGATTTCGTTGCCAATCTGGAGGATGGCAGGTTGCAACGTAGAGGCCACACGATAGGTGTAATGATAAATGCTGTCTTTAAGCAGCTCGAAATCAATATTATGCCATTGTGTGGGCTTGGTTTGCGATCCGGGATCAGCCCAGGTATCGGAATAATGGAGACTAATCCAAAGCGGGAGGTTCATCAATTTGGCTTCTTGGGCAATGGCAATGGCTTCACGAAGCGAATATTTCCCTTCGGGCTGATGCCAAAGCCTCAGCCTGATGATATTCATTCCGGCGACCGACAGGGTTTTTAGTGGATCCTCGACTTCGCCTTGAGTGTTTTTGAAATCAGTAACTGCAAGACGCATCTCGGGCAAAAACGAGAGATCGGCACCCCTGACAACGGCTGGTACGGGGATAAATGTTTCTGGTAGTGGCGATGGCTCAGGGCGGCAAGAACTCAAAAGCAGGAGAAGGTTTAGACAGACTAAGGAAAATTTAACTCCAAAAAATTGCGAAAACACTGTTATCAGAGGGCTGATAGCGGTTTGGAAAGCTGCCAATAGACGATTTTGTTGGATTCTTGATTTGTTGTCCATTGTGGCTTATGAAACAGTTTCATCAATGCCAAGTTCTTTTTGAATGGCTTCCATCATGGCGGCTGCCGATTCCATCCGCATCAGTTCACCACCTTTTGCAATGCTGATTTGGCCTGTTTCTTCCGAAACAATGATGGCAAGAGCATCACTTTGTTCGCTGATACCCAAGGCAGCTCTGTGACGCAAACCTGGTCGGCCCGGCAGATCGAGCCGCTGGCTGACGGGTAGTATGCAGCCGGCAGCGATAATGCGGTTGTCGCCAATGATCATGGCTCCATCGTGAAGTGGGCTGTTTTTGAAAAAGATATTCTCTATCAGGTTTTTACTGATGAGGGCATCCATTTTAACCCCTGTATGCACAAACTCAAAAAGCTTATTCTGCCGGATAAGGATAATCAGAGCACCGGTTTTTTTCTCGCTAAAAGACGCGCAAACAGGCTCAAGCGATGAGTAATCCGGAAGAGTTTCGTCTAAATAACGAATGCCCAGCAACCTGAGTTTTCGCTTGTGTTTGCGAATAAAATTGGGCGTTCCCAAAGCAAGGAGGAATTGTCGGATTTCGGGCTGAAAGATGATGATAAGCGCAATGAACCCCACGCTGACAAAGGCTCCCAAGATTTCGCTCAGCAGTTCCATCTGAAGAAGCGAGACCAATTTCCACATCAGAAAAATGGAAACGATACCTAAAAAAATGTTGATTGCTGCTGTGCCGCGCAACAAATAATATAAGGTGTAGAGCAAACTTGCCACCAAAAAAACATCAATCAAATCGGTGATCCTGATTTGGATAAACAATGGAAAAAGGTAAGTTGTCAAAATTCCGACTTTGTTAGGGTTATGATCTACAAAAGTAGCGAATTGTATGTGCAACGGTGTGGATTTTGTTGCTTCCCGATGCTTTATTTTGGTTGACTGTGGCAACTTGTGCTCAGTTGCCAATGAAGCTTGCGGATTTCACACGCTTGCCTTATATCGTGAACGCGAAGAACTGAGGCGCCTTTCAGGAGTGCTACCAAATTCAAGGCCGAAGTTCCGTTGAGCGCTTCTTCAGGACTTATTTCTAATGTTCTGTATATCATTGACTTGCGAGATAGCCCGGCTAACAGTGGATAACCATTGACTGACAGCTCGTCGAAACGGGCCAGTAGTTCGTAGTTGGCTCTAATGGTTTTGCCGAAACCAAAGCCCGGATCAAGCAGGATACGGTTGGCTCCGAACGACTCGAAAAGAGCCAACTGCCGAGTAAAAAAATCTTTTACAATCTCAACAACGCCTTCATCAATCGGGAATTGCTGCATATCACTGGGTGTGCGGTGGATATGCATCATCACATAAGGGGCGTTGTGTCGTCCAATGATGACAGGCATCTGAGGGTCGAAAAGGCCGCCTGAGATGTCGTTGATGATGTCAACACCCTCATCAAGCACCTCTTTTGCAATCTCGCTCCGATAGGTGTCCACTGACAGGATGCTGTTGGGCAGATGTTTACGGATTTCTCGTATGACAGGCATGAGTTTTTTGCGCTCAAAGTTGGCATCAATAAGTCGGGCGCCCGGCCGTGTCGAGATGGCACCAACATCAATGATTTCGGCTCCTTGAGCAACCATTTCGCTCGCTATTTGCAGCGCAGCCTGCAAATCGGGGTAACGACTCCCCGAATAAAATGAATCGTCAGTGAGGTTGACAATCCCCATGAGGAGCGGGTTTGCTTTACCAATTAATTTACCTTGAATTGAAAACATCTTACTTCAGGAATTTAATGTATTTTTATCCCTTCAAAAATCTGAGTAACCTTGACTGCTTTTTTGAACCACAAAAATAGAAATAGATTTTTTAAGCCGAACCTATGACGAATACCGGAACACTGCAAAGTTTTCAGCAAATTTTTGGATATTGCAAGAACCTGTTTGGCCAGAAAATGAAGGACTACAATGCAGCCTGGCGGGTGTTGAGGGTGAGTTCGCTCACCGATCAGATTCTGATCAAAGCCAAACGTATCAGGAGTATCCAGATGAAAGAAGTGAATCTGGTTGAGGAAGGTGTTGAAAATGAGTTTGTTGGAATTGTAAACTATGCGACTATGGCCATCATTCAGCTTCGTTTGGGCGTGTCTGAAAGTGCCGATCTTGATTTTGATAAGGCTAACCGGATTTTTACTGATGTTCTTCAGGAAGCTGCCCTACTCATGGAAAAGAAAAACCACGATTACGGTGAGGCATGGCGAAGCATGAGGGTAAGCTCCATCACCGATATTATATTAATGAAACTTTTAAGAATTAAGCAGATAGAAGATAATCAGGGAAATACAATCGTGAGTGAAGGCGTAGATGCCAATTATTTCGATATCATCAATTATGCTGTCTTTGCATTGATTTTGCTGGATTTTAAACCCTAACCAAACTGATGATGAAGGGATTGAGAAAAGTCAGCCGTTGGGTTACAGGCTTAGTTTTTATTTTTTCGGGCTTTGTGAAAGGCGTAGATCCTCTGGGGACTGCCTACAAATTAGAAGATTATTTTGCCGCTTATGGGCTCGAATGGGCCAATAGCTTCGCGCTGGAGCTGTCGGTATTACTCTGCAGTTTAGAGTTTATGCTCGGCATAGCACTGATTATGAATCTTTTGCCTAAGCTTACTTCGCGACTGCTCATGTTAATGATGGTTTTTTTTACGTTGCTCACGTTCTACGATGCCATTTATGCGCCTGTACCCGATTGTGGCTGTTTTGGCGATGCCATTAAGCTAACAAACTGGCAGACATTTTATAAAAACCTCGTCCTGATGGTTTTTGTGCTCCTTATCTATTTCGATCGGAAAAACATGAAGTGCCGCCCTTCAACCGGTC
>JBDHYV010000092.1:0-9292 GCA_039811545.1 Bacteroidales bacterium
GACTAAGGCAACATGGGCTTCCGATAAAAGATAGAGGCACAGGTCGTAACTGCTGTTAATGATGGTTTTACCATCCGTTTTTCCGAAGAAAGCACTGATGTCGGGGAACATATAAAAGGCTCCCTGCGGCATATTGGGCACCATGCCTTCCACTTGGGAAATGAGTTGATAAAGCAGGTTACGCCGCTCTTGGAACTGCCTGACCATTTCCCTGATTTCGGTTGATGATGCCGGATCGGTGGTAACAGCCGCCAGAGCCGCAGCCTGAGAGATGGTGCAGCTTCCCGAGGTGTATTGTCCCTGAATGGTATTGCACGCATCGGCAAGCCATTGTGGTGCAGCCATATAGCCCACCCGCCAACCGGTCATGGCAAAGCCTTTTGAAAGTCCGTTGATGAGAATCACCCGATCGAAAATTTCCTCAAACTGGGCGATGCTTTCGTGTCGCGGACCAAATTGAATGTATTCGTAAATCTCATCGCTGAAAATCATCACATTGGGATGACGGGCAAAAACATCAGCCAGTGATTTCAGTTCTTCGCGTGTGTAAACCGAACCGCTGGGGTTACAAGGGCTGCTAAAGATAAAGGCTTTTGTGGCCGGGCCGATGGATTTTTCAAGCTGTTGGGCCGTAATCTTAAAATCCTGTTCCACAGTCGAATCAATCACCAGCGGAACGCCGCCGGCCATTTTCACCATTTCGGGATACGAAACCCAGTAAGGAGCCGGGACAATCACTTCATCGCCATCGTTGAGCAGTGCAAACATGGCGTTCATGATGGACTGCTTGGCTCCGTTGGAAACGATAATCTGCGAAGGCTTGTAATGCAACTGATTATCTCTGAGCAGTTTATCGGCAATAGCTTTGCGCAGCGGAGCTATTCCCGGCACAGGTGGATAATGTGTGTCGTTGTTTTGAATCGCACGGATGGCGGCTTGTTTTGCCATTTCCGGGGTGTCGAAGTCGGGCTCACCGATGCTCATGGTGATCACATCAATGCCCTGCTCACGAAGCTCACGGCTGCGGCGGGTCATCTCGAGAGTTGCCGATTCCGAAAGGGATTTTACCCGTTTTGAAAGTAAATGCTGTTGATCCATCATGTTTTGTGTTATGGTGCAAATGTAAGCATTTCGGCAATGCCAATATCAGTGATCTATTGCAAAAACATCCGCCGCAAGACCATCTCGCACTGAAAACAGCTCAGAAAGTTTTCTGCTTTGATACCAATGTAGAAAGCTGATGTACGGACAATGATTTTTTCGTATTCATATTCAACCACCTCAGGTGCTCCACCCAATTTTGCGCTATCTTTGAACTCTTAAACACGCTAAATCATTACATGATGACCACCGAAAGTCTTCTGTTTTTCATTTTGATTCTGGTTTTGACATTTTCTCAGGCTTGGCTTCTGTTGCGCTTCAACCGCGAGTGGATGCGCAAAGAGACAGAGCACAGCGCGCTCATACTCAAATCGTTGGATACCGACTTGCGCAGGGAGGGTTTCAAAACCATGCTTCCGCTTCGTATTCAGGCCGGCGAACGGATGGTTCTTTTTTTAGAGCGGCTTCAACCACAACAATTGATCAACCGTTATTTTCAGGAAGGGGGTACACAAGCCGGTGCCTTTTCACAGGTCATGCTTCGGGGCATTCGCGAAGAGTTTGAATACAACCTTTCGCAACAGCTTTTTCTGAGCGATGCTGCCTGGCAACTTACCAAAGCCGCCAAAGAAGAAGTCGTTCAACTCATCCATCTGTGCAAAAACACCCTAGATGATGACTCACCTGCTCATCTTTTAGCCACCGAGCTGCTTCAGCACCAGCCCAGCCTGATGGGGAAAGCCATTGATCAGATCAAAAACGATCTCGACAAGCTCACCCTTTAAACCGTTGTTTTCTCACGATTACGCAACACATTCTTTCGATGAAACTCATCCAGCCACCTTCTCCCACCGACATCATTGCGGCCTCTGACCTCATCCACCCTTACATTGAAACAACCCCATTGTTGCATTCGGAAAGTCTTAACCAATTGAGTGGGTCGCGACTTTTTTTCAAATGCGAGAATTTTCAAAAAGCGGGGGCCTTCAAAACGCGTGGGGCTACTCATGCCCTGCTGTGCTTGGATGAAAAAGAGTACAGTCGTGGTGCAGTCACCCACTCCAGCGGCAATCATGCTCAGGCATTAGCCCGTGCTGCCCGGATTTTTGGAATTCCCGCATATATCGTGATGCCTCAAAACGCACCCAAAGTCAAAGTAGAAGCTGTGAAGGCTTATGGTGGAAAGATTACTTTCTGCAAACCCACCTTAGCCGACCGTGAAGAAACTGCCGACAACATTGTCCGTCAAACCGGAGCAACCTTGGTTCATCCCTACAACAACTACGACATCATTGCGGGTCAGGCTACTGTTTGTCATGAAATGTTACAACAAGGCATCAGACCCGACTTTGTGCTTTGTCCGGTGGGCGGTGGTGGTTTGTTGAGTGGCACTTTGCTGGCAGTCCATCATTTCTCGCCACACACAAAAACCATTGCCTGCGAGCCCGAAGGTGCCAACGACACGCTGCAATCCATGCAACAAGGCCAATGGGTGCCGGTCAAGAATCCAGACACTATCGCCGACGGGTTACGCACATCATTGGGAACGCTCACATGGCCCATCATTAAGCAATATGTCCATCAGGTGGTTACGGTATCTGATTGTGAAATCATTCAGGCCATGCGTTTGGTTTGGGAGCGAATGAAAATCATTATCGAACCAAGTGCTGCCGTGCCTGTGGCCGTGGCTTTAAAACGACTGCCGGCACTGAAAGACAAAATCGTCGCCGTTATCATTTCGGGCGGCAACACCAATCTGGAACAACTCCCATGGCAATGAGCACACAGACTGCAAAAGGGACTCTTTATCTTATCCCGACGCCTTTAGGCGAAGTGAACCCCATAGAAGTAATGGCAGCCGAGGCATTCAACAAAATGCCTTCCGTGAAATATTTCATTGTTGAACAGCTCCGTACGGCAAGGAGGCTGCTTAAAAGTATTGACAAAAGCCTCGATCTTAACTCGCTGATTTTTTTCGAGCTCAACAAGTTTACCGACCCTGTTCAGATAGAAGACTTTTTAAAGCCGGCACTCCAAGGTGCCGACATTGCATTGTTAAGTGAGGCAGGCAGCCCATGCGTGGCCGATCCCGGTGCCGTTGTGGTGGGACACGCCCACCGTTTGGGCATCAGGGTGAGCCCTCTTTCGGGACCAAGTTCCATCATCCAGTCGTTGATGGCGTCAGGTTTCAACGGGCAGTCGTTCACTTTTCACGGCTACCCACCCATTGCCGCCGAGGAACGTGTGAGGTGGTTAAAAAACATTGAAAAAGAGAGTTTCGCAAAAAATCAGACACAAATTTTCATCGAAACACCTTTTCGCAATAATTCGTTGCTTGAAACGGTGCTTAAATACTGCCAGCCAGGCACAAAGCTTTGTGTAGCCAGCAATATCAGTACAAATGAAGAATGGATTTTTTCGGCTTATGTGTCTGACTGGAAAAACAAACGACCGGATTTTCATAAAAAACCGGCCGTCTTTCTACTTTGGAGCCCTTCATAAAGAAAGGCTAATATCTCATAATGATCAGTGATGATGGCCATGAGGGCCGTGAACGTGTCCATGGCTGATTTCTTCTTCCGAAGCCTCACGGACATCGAGGATCACCCCCGAAAAGTGCAAACTCTGTCCGGCCAGCAGATGGTTGAAATCCATCTTCACCGTTTTCTCTGTTACCTCAAGTACAACGCCCTCAATAGGATGACCGTTATTGTCCATCATGGTGATGGTATTGCCGATTTCCAGAAGACCCTCTTCCACTTTTTCGTCTTCCATAAAGATTTCGATGTCAAGATCCAGAATGGCTTCTTCGGTATATTCGCCATAAGCCTCATCAGGAGTGAGACCAAAAGCAAATGAATCACCCACAGAAAGACCGTCGAGGCTTTGTTCAAACTTAGGCAAAAGTCCACCCACACCAAAGAGATAGACAAACGGACGATCGGCTTCGACTTTTTGAATCAGTTCGCCTTGTTGGCTGTCTTCGCGCAGCTCATACGTAAGCGAAACAACTTTTTGATTTCCAATTTTCATGCAATAAATGTTAGGTTTGCTTGTTCAAACAGCGTCATCAAAACTCGGAATTTGCCGGAATAATTGTGGATGAACAACGTAAACAATGAATAATGAACGAGTTACTCTTTCCCTGACAATCGGAAAAGGCCGCAAAGGTAAACATTTTTCTGTTGGGTTGTGGTCAGGTTTTATTTTTGAGTCTTAAAAAAGCCACTGAAGGGGCGTGTTTTAAGGCACTTATTTTGTCATCTTAGAAAAAGCATAAGGCGAGTTGTTTTCAAGATGTGAAACATGAATCAGAAATTGGGGTTGGTATAGCATAAAAAATCCCCCGCCTTCATTGCTTTGCACTTGAAAAGCAATGAAGGCGGGGGATTTATCAATTGCTTAATAGGTTAGTAAGTTACAACAGGTTCGAGCTGTTTGGCCTGCTCGATGAAATCGGCTACTTTTTCGAGGTTAGGGACAACCCGTGTCAGTTTTTTTTCTGCGTTAACCTCTTCCAGTTTGGCATGGAGGTTGGCTGCGTTGCGTGTGCGAAGCTCTTTCACCGTATCTACTCCGGCACCTTTGAGCAGTTCGGCAAACTGACTGGCAACCCCTTTGATGCGAAATAGGTCGGCCATATTCACCCAGTCGAGGATCTTTCCTTCGTCAATACCACTCGCTTTTGCAATTTCGGCGCGTCCTTTTTTCGTAGCACCTTCCTTCAAAAGACCTTCTACAGTTTTAATACCGGCATTCCCGAGTTTTTCACTAAATACCGATCCAATGCCTTCAATGTCAATAATTGCTGCCATAATAATGATAATTTTAGTAAATAGAAAATTGGTTACAAAAATGGGAAACTCATCCCAACAAAATTATCTTTTTTTCACTACAAATACTATACTTTTTTAAGAAATCAACCATCAAGTAAGCATCGGAATAATGGCTTAACAATCTCATAAAAAATAATATCTATCAGTTTATCTGTTGATTACAAATTCAGTTAAAGGGATTTTCTGAAAGAACAAGGCACTTTCGCCTTCATATACTATCCCCACACAACCATCATTTGTCAACGAAAGGCAGGAATAGCCAAAGCCTATATTTTCGTTTAATAAAATCTGATGCTCTTCAGGCCAGCTTAGTCCCTCGTCAAAACTAGCTTTCACAGTCATATTGCGGCGCTCGAAAACGTCGGCCGGATTCGAGAACAGGAGAAAGCTGCCTTTATCCGACTTGACATTTATCAAGCTGGCCATGCAGTTAGGTTCAATCAAAGCATGGTTCGAACTTGGATGAAGTGCCCAGGAATTCCCCATATCGCGACTAATTGCAATCGCCCTTCCGTTATCATTTCCCTTTTGGCGACGATTGAGATCATCGCGCATATTCAGCATCAGCGCGCCATCTTCGAGCTGAACCACCTGAGCTTCAGTAGTGTTAGGCTTGGCACCCTTCCCAATGGTCCAACTGAGGCCTCCATCGCGGCTAAAGACAATGGTTGACTGGCAGGTGTATTTTCCACCGTCAATAGCCTGCACCCCGAGGTCGGATTTAAATTGAGCCGGAAAAACAAGGGTTCCGTCTTCCAAGGTAATTCCGCGACCGGGGCCGGCCAGCAACAACTGCCATGCCGGGTCTTTGATCTGCCCGGTGATGTTGATGGGTTGACTCCACGACAGTCCATCGTCAGTGCTTTTTACCAACATAAACTGTCCGGTTTCGTGCGGCTCCATGCCGGGTTGCGATTCCCACCAGAGTGCTTTGTCGGGCTGTGAGCCGCTCAACCACAAAGCCGCCACCCACAAAGTATGGCGATTAGGGTCGTAAAGGATGGATGGATCGCCCACTCCATTGAGATTTTGCGGCCTTCCGCCCCACTCACCCATGTCCATGATCACCTTCATAGCTTCCCAATGTTGTCCGCCATCGGTGCTGCGACTCATCGCAATATCCACATCTTCCTGCAAATCCTTGCTGTTGTGATAGCGGGCATCGTACACTGCGATCAAAGTGCCGGTGTTGGTCGTCACCAAGCCCGGAATACGGTAGGTGTGGCAATGATCCTGTCCGGCGGCTCTCAGCAACAGCAAGGGTCGGTAGCGGAAGCCCGAAGCAGCCTCGGCGCGAAGACGGGAGCCATCAGAAAGTGTCATTATAACTGATGCGATTGAAAAACTTTCTTCGAGAGGTGCATTTTCGTTTAGGACAAAATCAAAGCCAAAACTATACAGGCTGTCCAGCTCAGTGCTCAAGTTTTCAAAAAGTATTTTACACGACGAAACGGCAGCAGCTCTGGCCAAGACAGTTCGTGAGCCAGTGAATTGGTGTAGAAAAACAGAATCGAGAATATCGTAGCGGCTGTCATCGGTAAACTCGATAAGGATAGCCATGGGAACTATCTGGCTAAAACCTGCCATAAACTGAACTTCCAGCAGATTTTGATTGACCCGGTCATAAAAAAGCGGCACCTTCTGTTGTTTCAGACTCAACGATGTTTGCCCCCAGAGGCTCTGCTGTGGCACACAAAGGAGAAAACCAAATATCAACAAAAATGGCAAAATCCGGCAAGGATAAAGTTGGGTTAAATGTTTTTCTTTCGATTTCATACGTTCAAGGTTAGTCCTTTTTCATCACTTCAAAGGCTGTTCATTGCAGCTCGGTCTATGGTTAGCAACAATGAACAGCACTGCAACGGTGTAAATTTAATGGTTTTTAGTGTCCATCAACTGTTACTGACAACAAAAAATACCATCGTTACATCGAATCACTTCAATTCATAAGCAGCGGGATATTCAGTCGAAAGTATTCTCTCTTCGGCAATGCAAAACCTACATTTTATTGACATAGTGATTGTTACATCACATCACAGGAGGTTGAATTGCCGCCTGATCACCTTATTAGCGTGCAATAATCTCTTGTTGAGGCATTCGCATCCTATGGAAGTCGTGCTTTTTCAGGAAAAGGAGTGCTACCAGTTAAAATGTATTGATTACTTTTGCTTTTTTCAATTTGTTTTCTCTGACATCTCTGTAATGGAAAAAAGTTTTAAAACTGATCAAGCAGAAACCTTTCAAACCTTCCGAATCGGAATTGGTAAGCGTATTTTTGACATCTGTTTTGCCACCTTTGCTCTTTTAGTCAGCTCACCTCTAATATTGATAATCAGCATTCTTATCAAAGTCGGATCAAAAGGCCCGGTGTTTTTTATTTCTGATCGTATTGGTACGGGCTATGATAAATTCCGATTCTACAAATTCCGTTCGATGCGTCAGGGTGCTGAAGAAGAGCTTCCTTCGATGTCGGATCTTAATCTATACCTGATACAAAAGCGGCACAAGCACGATTTTGAGCACGGAACAGATAAATGTCCTGAATGTCAACGTCTTGGCACCAATTGTTCGCCACTGTTGTTTATTGACGGCACCACGATATGCGAAAACTGGTTTATGGAGCTCAAGCGCGAGCGACGCCTAAACCCCACTTTTTTCAAGGCCGAGAACGACCCCCGTGTAACACGAATCGGGCGTTTCATCCGCCGAACGAATTTAGATGAGTTACCTCAATTTTTCAATGTTCTTAAAGGCGATATGTCCATCGTGGGCAATCGCCCGCTGCCGTTGTACGAGGCAGAACGCCTGACTACCGATCAGATGTCGTATCGCTTTCTTGCTCCGGCAGGTATTACCGGACTATGGCAAGTAGAGTCGAACCGTTTTCATCTCGAAGAAGAACGCATCGCTTTAGACAACCAATATTCCATGATTTCGAGCCCCATGACCGACCTCAAAATCATTTTAAAGTCCTTTCCAACTTTTTTCAGGAAGCAGAATTTTTAACCTTTGTTCGTTTTGTGGAGAGGGGAAATATTGTTTGACTAGCTTGCCGAAATGGCGGATTCTAAAGGATTACCTTCAATCGAAGAATGGTATTACAAATTACCGAAAATGTTCAATCGAAGCGATTTGCCCGCCTTGCGTTCAAACCGCTTGTTGGCAGCTGGTGTTCTTGTTTATCTATTTGATTTTAATTTCTGCTTGTGTGTCAAGTCTGAACCCTGTTTTGTCAAAGAAAGATTTCTTTTCAGAGGCTTCAAGTACATTGAAATTTGGGTGTTTCCTATTGCAAGCATAAGCTTTTTTGAATTTAAAATTTGAAAGTTTGTGATTTTCTGTAATTAGTTTTATAGTGTTCTCTAATTGTCTTTTTGCTTTGGGTATCCAGTCTTTTCCTTGAACTTTCAATTCCACTAAATACAAACTTTCAGAAAAAGTTAGCATACCATCACACGAACTTTCTTTTTCCTTTGTTCCTGCTTTATAAACGATTATGCAATTGTCTATGGCTGTATATGAGATGTCAATTTCATCGTCATTTGTAACTTTTGCAATCCATTTTGTATCATCTGATGTGTCTGTGTATGCTTTTGTTCCGTTTTGGTCATCACATATTCCAAACTGCTTTTCGTTTCTTGAAGATTCTTTACAGTTTGTTTCAAAAAAATTTACGCTCATAACTCTTGCTCAATTTCAAGTAAAGAATCAAAAAGCAAGTTGCTTTCCGCTAATGTTTCGTTTAGGAAATTTTTGTCGGAAGGTATTCCTTCAATAGTTTCTAATTTTTTTATGCTCCCATCTTTTTCGTCTAACTGATATACAACTACATTGTTGGCAGGAATCAATGAATCTTTTGGAACGAACTGATACAATTTGGTCAATAAAATATCTTTATTTGATGATTTTCTGATTTTATTATCCAAATATTCGGCTTGAATGGCAATGCTTAAATAATTGATAATATACGGACTGTGTGTTGTCAAAATTAGTTTGTTGCCTTTGTTCATTGCATTACATTTCAATAAACTTTGTAACATTTGCCATTGCGAAGTTGGGAAAAGATTTTGTTCAGGCTCTTCTACAATATTTATGAAAGCCGTCTTGTTGAATTTTGCTGAAAGAACCGACAAGGCAACTCTTTTTTGTTCGTCAGTTAAGTTGTTGTTGTTCCAAATTTCTTCAACACCTTTTTTGAAACGTTGCATTTCATCACTGCTCATCGTTTCTTTGTTTGTTTCACTTTGTTTTTTTACAGATTTAGACAAATAACTTGAAACGGCTAAGTTCTAATATTAACAGCATTTTCCTTAAATTGCAAAAACAAATGATATGCTTGCGGTGAGGCGAGGATT
>JBDHYV010000093.1:0-9285 GCA_039811545.1 Bacteroidales bacterium
AGGTGTACATTCCAATCAATTGTCCCGAAAACTCGCCGCCACTGGCCGAGAGTTGCTGGCCACTTCCATACATTACTAAGGCACCGAGGGCAAGGAAAAATGCGGCGACAATCATTGTCCCGAAGAAACCAATCCGGAATTCAATTAAAACCGGTTTCAGGTCGGGCTTTTCGGGCAGGGTTTTGTATTTGGCCTGACTCCAGAGGCTTGTCCACACTACAATGTCAATCGGCGCAGGCATCCAGCCAATAAAGGCGATTAAAAACAAGAGGTGTTGTTTGTTGAACAAATCGAATGTGGGTGGTTGAACTACAGGTGTGCGGTGAATACCCAAGGCGCTGATGATGGCCAAAAGGGTGCTCAGACTCAGCAGGATGATGATCCAGCGGATCATTTTGTCAAGAAGCCGAAATTTACCGGCAACCAGAATAATGATGGTCAGTCCGGTGAGAATAATACTCATCACGGTGGTGCTTAAGCCTGAATGTAGCTCAAAATTGAGCAGCCCGGCCGTAACCATCGTCAGGGCGGCCATCACTGGAAACATACTCAAGATCGAGACAATAAAAAACGCAGCCAAAATCCAGCGGGCTACATCGTAGTATGCGTCAACAAGGTTTTTGCCGGTGGCTAAAACATAGCGGCTGCCGATTTCAAAAAACGGAAACTTGAGCATATTGGCTGCGATAAGCACCCACATCAGCTCGAAACCAAAATCGGCGCCTGCACGCGTTGACTGAACAAGGTGCGACACGCCGATAGCTGCCCCTGCATACATTAAGCCAGGCCCTAAAACGGTTAGAATCCGTTTCATGTTTGATGTTTTTGCCAAATTTTCCATGCGTTTTCTGCTTGATAAAGAAACATTTTTTTTCCGGTGATAATTGTTGAGCCATGATTAATCCCGTGCTGCAGAAAAGCCGTGTCTTCGGGATTGTAAACCAGATCGTAGAGAATGTGATCAGATGTAAGGCGGTCGTATGGCAATTCCGGAGCCTGACCAACGAACAAGGGGTACATCCCCAGAGGCGTAGTGTTGATAATCAGCTTGTATTCTTCAATCGTATAAGGATTAACAAAATTATAGGTGATCTGATCTGACTTAATGCGGCTTCGATCCACCGACAGATAGGGTATGCAAAGCCGCCGGAGTACATATTTTACGGCTTTGGCAGCACCACCTGTGCCCAGAACCAATGCTTTGATGCCGCACTTGCGGCATTTCAAAACTTCTTTCAACGACTGCTCAAAACCTAAAGCATCGGTATTGTAGCCTTTCAGGTAAGGAATTCCGTTGGTATCGCGGCGAATAGTGACGGTGTTCACGGCACCAATCATGTTGGCAACAAAATCCACTTCGTTCAGGTAACGCCATACCTGTTGTTTGTAGGGGATCGTGATATTAAGTCCTGTAAGATGCGGGTTTTCAGCAATCAACGCAGGAAGCTCGTCAATGCTCGAGATAGGATAAAGGGAGTAAACGGCATCAATACCCATATTTTTAAACTTGGTGTTGAAATGGGCAGCGGAGAGGGAATGATCGAGCGATTTGCCGATAAGTCCGTAATGTTTTGTCATACAGTGCTTTTCGTGTTGAAACGTCTTTGGGGCCGCAAAGCGGGCGATACGCTTTTGAGTCTGATTTATTTTTTTGTCGGGCAAAAATACGTTTTGTAATAGAATCACCACGAATTTTAAGCTTTATCGTATCAGCTTTTTTACCCAGCGCAGTTTGTTGCCGAAAGGTGGATAACGCATGGGGATATCGAGCCATAGGGCGCGATGCATAACGGGTTTTAAATGAGAGAAAGCATCGAATCCCGACTTTCCGTGATAGCTCCCAATTCCGCTATAACCTGCCCCACCAAAAGGCAACGCACTATTGGTGAAGTGCATGATAGTGTCGTTGATGGTAACTCCACCTGCAATTAGGTTCTGCAAAAGCATGTTGATGGCTTTTTTACGTTTGCTGAAGATGTACAGTGCCAGAGGTTTAGGTTTCGACCTGACATAATGAATGGCTTCGTCCAAATTGGTGAAGGTTAAGATGGGAAGCAACGGGCCAAAAATCTCCTCCTGCATCAGAGCCGATTCCAGCCGGGGCTGAGCGATAAGGCTCAGTCCGATAAAACGTTTTTCAGCCGATATTTCTCCGCCAAAAACCACTTCCCCGTCATGAAGCATATCGCTCAAACGGTTGAAATGCCGGGAGTTGATGATGCGGCCAAAGTCGCGACTTTGTTGAAGGTCGGCTCCAAAAAAATCGGTGATACACGCTTTCATTGCTGCAATAAGCTCGTTCTCAACGTTTTTATGAACCATCACATAATCTGGTGCAATACAGGTTTGGCCGGCATTGATGCTTTTTCCCCAGATGATACGCCGGGCAGCAAGACCAATATCAACGCTGTCGTCAACAATTGCCGGACTTTTGCCGCCCAACTCAAGCACAACGGGAATTAATTGTTCGGCTGCGGCCCGCATCACTATTTTGCCTACTTGCGGACTGCCTGTAAAGAAAAACATGTCGAAAGGCTGTTTCAGCAGTTCGCTGCTTGTCTGGGCATCACCGTTGATCACCCGAATGAAGTCCAATGCGAAATTGTGGTTAATCATTTCCTCTATCAGCTTTGCTGTATTTTCGCTCAGCTCAGAAGGTTTGATTACGACACAGTTTCCGGTTGCAATGGCGGCAATCAGAGGTGTCAGAGCCAGTTGAAAAGGATAATTCCAAGGCGCGATAATCAGGCAGACGCCTCTGGGTTCGGGGAGAACATAGCTGCGAGAAGGGAAAGCCTCAACGGAGGCTTTTGCTTTGCGGGCTTTGGACCATCGTTGGGTCTGCTTGATGAAGTGATTCAACTCCTTGAGTACCACCCCTGTTTCGGTGGCATACGACTCAAAAGACGATTTATGGAGGTCGAGGTAGAGTGCTTGAGCAATGCGGTCTTCGTTGTCTTGGATGAGCTTACGAAGCTTTTTAAGTTGCGCGATGCGGAATGAAACCGACCGACTTGCCCCGGTCGAAAAAAACCGTTTTTGTAAGGCTACTGTTTCTTCAATTAGTGTTGTCATGTCGGCCTGAGTGCTTCTTATGGCATATAATGCAGAATCATCTCAGTTACTTTACTGTTGTGTATAAGTCCTGGCAGGAAATCGAAAAGCTCGGTATGTGCTTCATAATCAATTCCTAATGCAATTTCGAGATAATCATACGCCTGATCGGGTTTTTTGTTGAGCATCAGTGCGGCTACAAGCCGATAAAGCAAACCTACATTGTCGGGTTGGTGGATAAGCCCGGTTTTAAGCACCTGTACGGCTTTCCCAATCTCGCCCGAAACGATGTACATCGAAGCATAATCTTTCCACAAGTCGGGGTCGAAAGGGTCGTTTTGTTCCACCACCTGATAGTGTTCACGGGCTTTGTCGAAGTGTTGCGTTTTGATAAAAAGGTCGGCAATAATCAGATGGAACTCATTGTTTAGGGTGTCGAGTTCGATAGCTTTTTCCAAATAATGAATAGCTTTTTTGGTCTCTCCCTTCTCGGCATGAACCACGCCAATGCCGGCCCAAGCATCGGCAAAATACTCATCTTGGACAAGTGCCTGATTGTAAAAGACCAAAGCCTGATCAAAATCCAGCATTTTTTCGTGACATTCGCCCATATAATATAAGGTGAGTGGATCGGCATCCATGTGTTTTTCCGACTCGTGGAAATATTCAAGTGCCTTCTGATAGTCGCCAAGGGTTGAATATAACTGGCCAATATTAATCAGCGCAGGAAGATAGCTCTCGTCAATGGCAAGGGCATATTCCATTGCATCAATGGCTTTTTCGAAAAGTTCGAGATGATAAAATGAAAGGCCAAGATTAAACCATGCGGTGAAGTTGGTAGGGTCTTTATCAAGGAAATCCTGAAAATACACTACAGCATCTTCCACACGGTCGGCCAGCTCAAAGCAAAGTCCTATTTCACTTAGAATCTGATTGGGTTCGCGAGTGAAGTCAATCGCTTTAAAAAGATATTCAAGTGCTTTGTCAAACTCACCGAGGTTTTCATACTGAAGGGCGATGGTAATACAGAGTTCTTCCATATCCTCGTCATCAGCTAATACCATTGCTTTTTCGTATTCCTCAACCGATCTGGCAAAGTTGAGCATCATGCTGTAAACCGCTCCTTTAAGCAAATAGATTTCTGAATCCTCAGACTCTTCTGTCTCCACCTCATCGAGAATCCTGATGGCATGTTCAAATTGACCGTCTTCTGCCAATTGTTTGGCCCACAACAGCTTGATACGGTAGTTGTTGTGGTGAATTTTCATAGCCTTTTCCAACACCAAACGCGCTTTGTCATGCATTTCGGTCTCGCTGAAAAAGTTAAATAATTCTTCAAATTCTTCCGGATCAAAATAACCCTCATCACCGCTTCGTACCATCTCGTCGAAACGGTTGATCAGTTCATCTAACTGGAAATCGTCGTCCCACTCTGATTCACCACTTGTCATGCTCTTTCTTAAAAAGTTGTTGCAAAAGTACGATATTCTGAAAGATTTGGCCTGATTACCCTGATTCCCTGCAAGAATATATTGATAAAAAACAGAAAAGTCTCAATAAATCTGTGTGTTAGCCGTTATCAGGGCTGCCAGAACAAACCTGCTTCCAAAGTTGAATTAGCTGAATAAAGATAGGGTACTTTTGATGAAATTGCCCTCCAATTCGTTTTTTTTATTAACCGATGCCCCAAATGGTTTTGTTAATAAGTTGCGGTATGTTTTTGCCTTTTTCAACCTCGTCTATTTTGTTCTATGGTAATTCATGTCGTTTAATTGGAACAGCTTTATCTTCATCATAGGTTTTCGTGTATTTTTGTAATCTGAATTTTGCAACTATGACGCTAATCAAATCCATTTCAGGCATACGGGGTACTATTGGGGGTGCTCAGGGCGACAACCTTACGCCTCCTGATATTATCAACTTCACAACGGCTTATGTGCAATTGCTGCGCCGTAATCATCCTGATTTAGAAAAGATAAGCGTGGTTGTCGGACGCGATGCGCGCGTATCGGGTGCAATGGTCAATCACTTAGTTTGCGGCACTTTAATGGCTGCGGGTGTCGATGTTTATGACCTTGATCTTTCCACAACTCCCACAGTTGAAGTGGCAGTGCCGACGATGAACGCTACCGGCGGCATCATCCTTACCGCCAGTCATAATCCCGGACAGTGGAACGCCCTGAAGTTTCTCAATCATAAGGGCGAGTTTATCTCGGCTGCCGAGGGTGAATGGATACTTTTTATGGCCGAAAGGGGAGAGTTTCTCTATGACGAAGTTGCCACAATTGGCCATTATCATCGTGCACACGGCTGGATTGACAAGCACATCCAAATGGTTCTCGACCTGCCCTTGGTGGATACCGAGGCGGTGAGGGCTGCCGGTTTTAAAATTGCCGTTGATGCGGTGAACTCCACCGGCGCAATAGCATTGCCGGCACTGCTAAGGGCACTAGGCGTGGAAACCATCCACGAGCTTTATTGCAGCCCAAACGGGCTTTTCCCGCATGATCCCGAGCCCCTGCCCGAACATCTGCACGAGCTTTCGGCCTTGGTCAGAAATACAGGCAGTGATCTGGGCTTCGTTGTTGACCCTGACGTGGATCGTTTGGCCATTGTTGACGAAAATGGCGAGATGTTTGGCGAAGAATATACGCTTGTGGCAGTGGCCGATTATGTGTTGTCGCAAACCGGTGGGAACACTGTTTCAAACCTTTCGTCAACGAGGGATTTGGCCGATGTTACCCATGCGGCAGGCTTCGAATATCACGCTGCCGCCGTGGGCGAAGTCAATGTGGTCGAGAAAATGAAAGCCGTTGGCGCGGTCATCGGTGGCGAAGGCAATGGCGGAGTTATCTACCCTGAGCTCCATTATGGACGCGATGCATTGGTGGGAGTTGCGCTTTTTCTGACGCATCTTGCCAAAAAGGGGATGAGCTGCGCCCAATTGCGAAAAACCTATCCGGATTATTTCATTTCGAAAAATAAAATTGACCTCCCGACGACAGTCAAGGTTGATCAGGTATTGGAAAAAATTGCAGCCGATTTCGTTTCGGAAAAGGTTACTACCATTGATGGGGTGAAGATTGATTTTGAGAGGGGATGGGTTCATCTGCGAAAAAGCAATACCGAGCCCATCGTGCGGGTGTATGCTGAAAGCTCATCGTACGAAGAAGCACAAAATATGGCCGCCCAAATTCTTGAACGAATTAAAACTTTTTTTTGAAAAAATATTTTCCGAAAGTGTATCAGGCCAGAAATAACCATACCTTTCGGCCATCAATGCAGAAGCAATGAAAGCCAGATCAAAAAAGAAACGGAAATACAAAAAGGTCAAGTTTAAAGAGGTGAAATTTAAGCTTTCTGATAAGCAATACCGTTCGCTGAGCAACTATTCCAAAGCGCGTAAAACCACCATTGTCAAGTTAATCAAGAAAAGTATTGATCGCTACATGAATGGCTTTGAGCTGGAAGTGCCTTTGCGCTATTATGCCACTGAAAAACAGTTGGATCTGTTTGGTGATGTGCCATCGCGGCCACCCGAACACCTTGTGAGTGAGCCGGATTAACGACCGTCGAAAGGAATACGGTTTTGAATTGAGCGACCTAGCGTCACTTCATCGGTAAACTCCAACGCATCGCCAATGGCAATACCTTTGGCAATGGCCGTCACTTTGAGTTTTTCCTGTCGAATTAGCCGGTAAATGTAATAACCGGTGGTGTCGCCTTCGATAGTAGGCGGCAAAGCCAGCACCACTTCGCGGATGTCTTCGCTTTCTATGCGCACAACCAATTGGTGAATGGTAAGATCGCCGGGGGCAATGCCTTCCACCGGATTGATAACCCCGCCCAACACATGATAAAGCCCGTTGTAGCTGGCCGTGCGTTCAATGGCCATCACATCGCGAATGTCCTCAACCACACAGAGAAGGTTTTCATCGCGGCGGTGATTGCTGCAAATGCTGCAAACGGCAGTGTCGGAAATGTTGTGGCATCGCTCGCAAAACATGATTTTCTCCCTAAGCTGCTGCAATGACCGTGCAAGCGATTCGGTGCGCGAAACATCCTCGCGGAGCAGGTGCAAAGCAAGGCGAAGTGCCGTTTTTTTGCCGATACCGGGCAAACGCGAAAGCTCATTGATGGCGTTTTCAAGCAGAAGTGAAGAATATTCAGCCAATTTCTACGTTTTTGGCAAAAGTAATCCTTTTCCATTTACTGCTTATTTTTGCATACAATTCCCAAAATTATGAAACCTGTTTTGACTTTAGCTCTTACGCTCTTTTTTCAATTTCTTACCATTGTTGCAGCTTTTGGACAATATGGGCTAAATCAGCAGGATGATCAGGGGCGTCGTTTTGGCCGCTGGGAAGGCCGTTATCCCAACGGGAACCTGCGATACAAAGGCCAGTTCAGCAACAATCGTCCGGTCGGACTATTTGAATATTTCTTAGAAGACGGAACCCTCAGGGCTACAAACACCTTTGAGCCGGGCGGCGTCAAAGCCCATCATAAGAGTTATTCTAAATCGGGAATCCTCATTGCCGAAGGGATCTACCTCAACCAGAAAAAAGACAGCATCTGGCTGATATTCAGCGATGCCGATGGGGCGATTCTTTCCGAAGAAAGCTATCAGTATAACCAACTCCACGGCCTCACCCGCGTTTTTTATCCCAAAACCTCCAAACTGGCCGAAGAAACACAATACGAAAGTGGGATGAAACAAGGCCTCTCGAAACATTATTTTGAGTCGGGCGCACCCATGTCGGAGACGTTTTTCGTTGAAGATCAGCCTCATGGCCGATTTGTGGTCTATTACGAAAATGGAAAAGTGCAAGTAGAAGGCAGCTACGACCATGGCTTGAAAACCGGCCTCTGGAAAACTTATGATGAGCAGGGAACACTCACCAGCGAAGAGAGCTATAAAGAGAGAGAATAGACCTGATTTACTGTTTTGCCAACGGTGTCAAAAAAGCCAATTCAGGTTTTTTTGACGCCTTTTTTGACTACCTTTGCAAACAATAATCTGACAAAATCGAACCCTATGAACTTCATTGTCAACAATATAAAGCAAATATTAGGCTTGCTCGACCCCGATGTTGCCTTGCTTCGCGGCAAAGAGATGGCAGTCCTCAACGGTATTTCCAACGCATGGCTTCAGGTGAAGGATCATAAAATTGCCGCTTTCGGGCCGATGGAAAGCCCTGAGTACCGCCGTTTGCTGGCTGATAATCCGAGAATTCGTTTGGTTGATGCAGAGCAGGGCTTAGTTTTACCTTCCTTCTGCGATGCCCATACCCATTTGGTTTATCCGGCCTCGCGCGAGATTGAATATGTTGACAAAATCAAAGGCTTGAGCTATGAGGAGATTGCCCGCCGCGGTGGTGGCATCCTGAACTCGGCCAAAGCCATGCAGAAAGCCGATGAACAAGAACTGTTTGAAGCCGCCATGCTGCGGCTTTCTGAGATAGCGGCCATGGGGACAGCTTCTGTGGAAATCAAAAGCGGCTACGGCCTCACCACCGAAAGCGAGCTCAAGATGCTACGGGTGATCCGACGACTCAAAGAAGTATCGCCTATGAAAATCAAAGCCAACTTTTTAGGTGCCCATGCCGTTCCGGCAGAATACAAAGGCCGACAAACAGAATATGTGGACCTGATTATCAACGAGATGATTCCAATGGTGGCGGCTGAGGAACTGGCCGACTTTATTGACGTTTTCTGCGATAAGGGCTTTTTTACGGTAGAAGATACCGACCGTATTCTCAATGCCGGAATGAAATATGGCCTGAGAGCCAAGATACATGCCAACGAACTCGATCGTTCGGGAGGGATTCAGGTTGGCGTTAAATACAATGCCCTTTCGGTGGATCACTTAGAATATACGGATAACGAAGAGATTGAAGCCTTGCTTGGAAGCGAAACAATGCCGGTTGTGTTGCCAGGTGCCGCTTTCTTTCTTAATATGCCGCTATCTCCTGCCCGCAAAATGATTGATTCCGGTCTGCCGGTAGCAATGGCCAGCGATTTTAACCCCGGCTCATCACCTTCGGGCAATATGCAACTCATCTTATCCATGGCCAGCATCCTATATCGCCTTCTCCCCGAAGAGGGTCTCAATGCCACCACCATCAATGGCGCTTATGCCATGGACGTAAGCAACGAAGCCGGAAGCATCACCATTGGCAAAAGAGCCGACTTCTACATCACCAAACCAATTCCGGGCATTGAGTATAT
>JBDHYV010000094.1:0-9173 GCA_039811545.1 Bacteroidales bacterium
AAGGATGACAAATTCCAAAGGTGTGTTTTGTGTCATGGCAATTTTGAGATGAGAAAATAAAACGTTCACAAAGCGATTTGCTGTTTCAGGGGCAAAAGTACTTCTTCTTTTTCTTATCACCTAAATCATCTACGCGTAGCACCAAGTTGCGCCTAAATACTCTTTTCAAATGCTGCAATTAAGGGCATTGTCTTTAAAAAAATCAGTCTTAACTCATCATTTATTTCCATTCTGGATGCTGATAATCTGGGCTGCCACGCTAATAGCGATTTCCTCGGGCGAATGACTGTTGATGCGAAGCCCGATTGGTGAATGAACCTTTTCGCACAATTGCTGATTAAGGCCGCTGTCGAGCAAACGTTGTCTGATTGCCCGGCTCTTTGCCGGACTGGCCATCATCCCAATAAATTTTACGGGCAGCCTGAGTACATTCTGCAAAACAAGCTCATCCGACTTATGCCCTGGTGTCATAATGACAATATAATCGTTTCCGGAAGGCTCGATGAGCCGATGTACCTGATCGAACGGTCCAATCTTGATTTCATTAGCATAGATGTTCGCGAGCAAAGTAGGAGCCTCAGGGCGTTGGCAGTAAACACGGAGATGATAACCCAGAGTTTGGAGCACGCGCGACAGAGCCAAAGATACATGCCCGCCTCCGATGATATGGATCGTGGGCTCACTGCCGTTTGTTTCGGTAAACTGCCATGAAGAACCTCGTTGAACAACCGGCCTCTCCATTGTCTGGCTTTCGTCAATGCCCTCTACAATCCCGATTTCACCCGATTGGCTCCAAATGAACCGTGCTTTCTTGTGATGCTGAACAGCCCATCCAATAGTCCGAATCTGATCCAAATGAGAACGACCCAAACGAAATATCAAAAAGATTTGCCTTCCGCCGCAAATCATCCCTTCAGACTCTTCAGAAATTTCATGGTCAAAGGTGTATTCAATCATTATCGGAAAGGAACGGTTCAGGTGATAATATTCTAATGCTTGAATTTTCAGGTCGTTTTCAACCTTTCCGCCCCCGATGGTTCCAAGGGTTTCGCCCGATAGGCCTACTGCCATTTTTGCCCCGGTCTTTCCCGGAGCATGACCGTGAGTTTCGGCCACAATGATGATCAGGACATCCTCTTTGGCCTCGAGCCGGAGGGAAATGAAGTCCCATATAGCTGTTTTTTGTATCGTCATCTTCTTTTGGGTTTATCGAAACCATACCGCACTTAATGCATAATAAACTGCCATCAAGGACGAAAAAATAGCACTCCCGACAAAGCGGTATTTGTAAGGTAAGATGTTTTGAATTAAATAATTGGCTAAAACCGAAAGGGGTATGTTTGCCACAAACGACTTGCCGGCTATTCCCAAAATCGAAAAGCGGATAGCATTAAACTGGCCTGAAAAAAGGGCGATGAAAGCCAGATGACGCGCTATCCAGAGAGGGTTAAAATAGGCTAAGGCAAGAGTTGTCCGAAGGAGTGGTCCCGAAAACCTTGTTGATGATTTAGCTTTGGTTTTGGAGTCAATCCACCGAAAATAAGCCGGAATCTCCAGCGAATATACTAAACCGCCAATAAGACTGATACCTATCACTCGGCTTAGGCAGAACTGCTGTAACATCATCGAGGCAATGGTATCACCAAGCGAATAAATCACCATCCCGTTGAGGATGCCTTTCATGGTGTTATTGGCTCGTATGATTGTGCAAATTTTAGCCGGCATTACTTTCGAAGCTTGGTTTATCGTAAAGCATCATCAGGAATCTTTCGTGGGTCATGGGGGCTGAATAAGGAACAGCCATTTCGGGCAGGAAAGCTCTTGCAGCCTCTAACAATGCAAAATAGACGCCAATGCCATACATCAAAGGAGGCTCGCCCGTGGCTTTGGCTCCCAAAACACCCTTCGATGGATTAAAAGCCGATAGAAAATGAACGCTAATCTCTTTGGGTGAAAAGAAAATGTCGGGAACTTTGTATGTACTTAACGTGTTGGTAATCAATTTGCCATCTTTTGAATGGAGAATCTCTTCCATCGTTATCCATCCGATGCCTTGCACAATGCCACCTTCTATTTGCCCCAGATCTATCGTGGGATCAAGGCTTGCACCGGTATCGTGTACCACTTCAACGCTGTCAATGACATAGGTTCCCCGTAGGCAATCTGCGGTGAGCCGGGTGATGGCAGTGCCGCAGACATGGTAAGCAAATGGAATCCCCTTTTCACTTTTTTTATCGTAAGAGATACCGGGAGTGGCATAAAAGGCATGGGACGACAAATTGATTCGCGACCGATATGCATTGATTATCAATTGATTCCAGTTGAAACCACTTGGTCGGTTATGGTACAGTACTTGTCCCTCGATAATCGCATAATCGCTTTCTCCTCCCTGGCCGGTAAGTGTGGGCAAAAAATGAAGCAGTCGGTTTCTTAATTCTTGACAGGCGACCAAGGTAGCGTTCCCGTTCAAATCGGTTCCGGTGCTGGCCGCTGTAGGCGAAATATTAGCAATGCGGGTAGTATTTGTCGTTTCCGTGCGAATCCTGTCCACAGAAACGCCAAGTGTTCGTGCGGCAATCTTCCGTATCTTCTCGTTCACCCCTTGCCCCATTTCTACTGCACCCGTGCTGATACCAATGCTTCCGTCAGAATAAATATGTACTAAAGACGAGGCCTGATTGAGGAAAGTGGTTGTGAAGGAGATCCCAAAACATACCGGCATAACCGAGATGCCCTTTTTAAGGAATTTGTTTTGCGCATTAAACTTTCTGATCTTCTGCAGCTTTTCTTCAAAGCCGTATTTTCTGAGGGCTTCATCAAAGCAAACTTTGGCGTTGTTTTCATGCATTTCCATTCCATAGGGGAATCTTTGGCCTGCTGTTATGATGTTGGCTTGCTGAATGCGGAATGCGGGGATCTGGAGTTGTCGTGCGGCCTCGTAAATGGCACTTTCGATAACGAACATGGCCTGTGGCCCGCCAAAACCCCTGAAGGCTGTATTGGGTGCAAGATTTGTACGGCACGACACAGCCTTTACCTTCACATTTGGAATAAAATAACTGTTGGTTGCATGAAATAGGGTGCGTTCCAGAATTGAGCCTGACAGATCGGCGCAAGCACCTGCATTTTGATAATACATCACCTCAAAATAAATGATTTTCAAGTTTTTGTCAAGCCCGATTTTGAAATCGGACGAGTAGGGGTGGCGCTTGCCTGTAACGCTTAAATCGGTTTTTCGCGGAAGGGTCAGATTAACTGCACGGTTTGTTTGGAAAGTACCTAAGGCTGCCAATGCCGCCCATGTGCTTGCCTGACCTTCTTTTCCACCGAAACCACCGCCTAATCGAAGTACTTCCGATTCAATGCAGTTTTGTGACAGACCAAGGACTTCTGCCACGGCATGTTGGACAGACGATGGCGATTGAGTTGAAGATACAATTTTAATCTTGTCCTTCTCAACAGGAATGGCTAATGCTACTTGTGTTTCAAGGTAAAGGTGCTCCTGAGCACCCGAATCAACACGGCCTTCGTAGAGAAAAGTACATTCATTTTGGGCCAGAATGTCGCCACACGAGAAAACTCGCTCTTCTCCGATGATG
Source organism: Bacteroidales bacterium (assembly GCA_039811545.1). GTDB lineage: Bacteria > Bacteroidota > Bacteroidia > Bacteroidales > F082 > JALNZU01. The sequence goes on from JBDHYV010000094.1 coordinate 3,600, forward strand.
TTGCCCTTTTGGTAAGCCTCACGCGGGTCGGTTATGATGGGCAGTTTTTCGTAACTTATTTGTATTTGGGCAAGTGCCTTTTGTGCAATCTTATGGCTTTCGGCCAACACGAGTGCAATAGGCTGTCCGATATAGGTAAATTCTTCTTCGGCAAGCAAAGGTTCATCGGCAACGATGTGCCCGATCTGGTTTGAACCCGGAATATCTTTTGCCGTTAGCACCCGTACCACACCTTCCATCTTTTCGGCACTGCTATGATCAATGTGCGTAACCTTTCCATGGGCATAAGGAGCGGTAAAAACGGCTGCAAAAAGGCAGTGCTCGGGTAGGTTGAGGTCGCCCGTGAAAACCGATTGGCCCCGAACGTGAAGCTCTGTGTCTTTGTTGTTCATCTGATAGCAGTTTTTTGGGTTAAAAACTCCGAAAGCCGCTCAAAGTGCGCTCGTATCAACTGTTTCAACAACAGCCGCTTGTATTCGGCTGAGCCACGCGCATCGGATATAGGGCTAATTTCGGAAAGCGTCGTTGAAATGGCATCGTCAACCAATTTGGGTGTCAACTCCCGGCCTTTTAAATAGCGATTCGTGGCATGAAGCATCAGAGGAACGGGCGCAACACCGCCGGCTGACACAAAGACCTCGACAATAAAATTTCCCACGACTTTAATATGCATGGCACTGTTCACGCTGGCTATATCAAGATGGGTGCGTTTCGACACTTTTTCAAAATTAAAAAACCAATCGCAATTACCTGAAGGAAGGATGATGGCCTTTAGCCGTTCGCCATCCGACAAATCGAGCTGTTTATAAGCTTTAAAAAAATGCTGGAGTTCTGTTTCGCGTTGACCTTCGTTGCCCTCAATCAGTATGGAAGCATTCAGTGCCAGCAGAATGATGCTCATGTCGCCTATGGGCGATGCATTTACAATATTACCACCAACCGTGGCTCTATTGCGGATTGAGGTACAGGCAATTAATCGGGCAACATCTGAAAAATGTGGCATGAAACGTCTGATGATCTCACTTTCAGTAAGTTCGCTTATAGTGGTTGCAGCACCCATTGAGCATCTGCCATCATCCAATTCAATAATCCCCTTTACGTCAATCCCTGCAACCCGGTCAATTTCCTTTTCCTCCAAATCTTCGCCTCTTTGCACATATAAATCGGTGCCACCAGCGACATTAAACAAAGAATAGTGTTTGGCTTTTTGTGTTTCTTGTACTGACGGGGGCAACTCAGCCAATCTATCGGAGATGTGGAGGAAGTATTCAGGAAGAATACGTTTTTGAATCAACCAATCTATCCTTTGGTTTAACTGACTGAACCCGTCTTCGGGGATTTCCAATTGGTTCAACAGTTTTTCTAATGCACGTTCAATTGCTTTGTAGCCGGTGCAGCGACAGATATTCCCCGAAAGAAAAGCAAGTGCTTCACTAAGCTGTGGCTTTTGGCAGGAAAGAAGGTATCCCGTAACCGAAACGATAAAACCCGGGCTGCAAAAACCACATTGAGTGGCTCCTTCAGAGACAAACAATCTCTGAATTGTGCTTAAACCTTCCATGTTCAATCCCTCAATGGTAACAAGGTGCGAATGGTCAATATCGGCTAGGGGGAGCAGGCATGAGTTCATGATACGGTAACGAAGCTGGCCATTTTCAGGTTTTCCGACAAGAACCATACATGTGCCGCAATCTCCTTCGCGACAGCTCTCTTTTGTGCCCTTTAATCCAAGTGTGTCTCGGATGAAATCAAGCGTTACCATGCCTGAAGGCAATATGCGCGAAAGAGGCGTGCTGTTTACAATGGTGTGGATTTTCATTTCCCTGAAATTGTAATAGGTTAGGATAGAATTGGTTAGCCGTGAATGTGGGTTGTTGCCGAAGGCTTCAATGTCTGGAAACCTGTTTTAAGGCAACGTTTTTAAAACCCGAACTAATCAGGATTCCTACAGGAAATGAAATGAAACCGGCAATGGCCGAAAGATGCAAATAGGCGATCGAGAGTGGAATATTTGTTCCGGGACGATAACACTGGGGTAAACTACATGCCATGCTTAATAGTGGAAAAATTAATGCAGTAAGTGTAGCGAGGGCAGCTCCAACGAAGGGGGAAGATAATTTGAAATCCGAGCTATTTTCAGTCCTGAGGCTGGCATAGCCAAGAAAAAGAGCCGTTGCAAGCATAAACGATAGTGCCGGATTGATAAAAAGAGGATCAGTCAAGGTTTTGCCTGAGATGAAGGTGGCCGAAATTTTGAATAAAATACTGAGGCCAAGAACGAAAAAGATTGAACTAATTTTCCTGTTTAAACAATAAGCCGCAGAAAGAAAGAAAAAACTGAACCCGATGAGGAGTGAGCCAGTTATATTACCAGGATACATATTCTTGATAAAAGTACCAGCCGAAAATTCGGCCAGACCCCATAAGCAACCAATTCCTGTAAGGAAGAACAGTTGAAAAAGGTTAGAGGTGTAGTTTGTTTTCATCATTTCTGAAATTTGTACGTTTAAATCACGCTAATAAAAGCTCTTGTTAACAACAAAAATAAAAAAAATAGCTTCATGCAAAAATTTCAAGCTGCTCTCACTGCCATTTTGGGTATTACAAAAACTATTTGATGTTTTTTGGTCTGAGAGCAAATAATTATACATGAAAATTCTTTTGATTCGTTCTCGGGCATTGAATTCTGAAAAGTATTAATGAAGGTTATATTGACATTTTTCGTATTTTTGCACCCAGAAATCCCTGAAATAAAAAAAGATGGATAGCCATTGTATTTATTCAGGAAATATATGTATTTTTGCAGGCTCAAAATCGAAACGAAGAAGAATATGTATTTAGACACGAAAACGAAGTCGGAAATTTTCGCAGAATACGGACAGTCGGCCACGAACACAGGCTCGGCAGAAGGTCAGATTGCCCTTTTTACTTTCAGGATTAAACACCTGACAGAGCATCTCAAGTCGAATAAGAAAGACATGGCCACAATGAGGGCGCTGGTACGTTTAGTTGGTAAAAGAAGGAAATTGCTCGATTATCTAAAATCGAAAGACATCGAACGGTATCGCGAGATCATTAAGAGACTGGGTATCCGTAAATAAAAAAAACCGCGACCCCCGGGAGTCAACGGAAAGGCAATTGCAACGATTGCCTTTTTGCATTTTCTGAGGCTGCATTACCAATCACAACTTTTAACTATGACCCCACAAGGCATTAAACAAACATTTGAGCTGCCAGATGGCAGACTCGTAACAATCGAAACAGGCAGATTGGCCAAACAAGCCGATGGCGCGGTAGTGGTTACCGTAGGAAAAACCATGTTGCTTGCAACCGTTGTTTCGGCAAAAGAAGCCAAGGAAGACGTAGATTTTATGCCTCTTTCTGTTGATTACAAAGAAAAGTATGCAGCCACCGGCAAGTTTCCGGGTGGATTTTTTAAACGTGAGGCACGCCCCTCTGACTATGAAGTGTTGATTGCCCGGTTAGTTGACCGTGCATTACGCCCGCTTTTTCCTGACGATTATCATGCCGAGACACAGGTGCTCATCAACCTTATTTCGGGCGACACGACTGTTCCGCCAGATGCTTTTGTTGCTTTGGCTGCTTCGGCAGCGTTGGCCGTTTCCGATATACCGTTTCACGGACCTATCTCCGAAGTGCGTGTTGCCCGTATCAATGGTGAATTTGTGATTAATCCCGGCTTCGATGCACTGGCTAATGCCGACCTCGACCTGATGGTGGCTGCTACCATGGAAAATATTATGATGGTGGAAGGCGAAGCCAAAGAGGTTTCGGAAGCCGTGATGCTTGAGGCTTTGAAAACAGCGCACAACGCTATTAAAATCCAATGCCAGGCACAACTCGATCTTGCTTCACGGATTGAGAAAGCAAACCCAAAACGCGAATATTGCCACGAGAAAAATGACGAACAACTGAAGCTGGCAGTCCACGAGTTTGCCTATCAGAGCTGCTATGAGCTTGCACTGAAAGGGAACCCAAACAAACATGAAAGATCCGATGCGTTTAAAGCTGTATTAAATAGCTTTTTAGAAACATTATCAGAAGAAGTTCTTGACGAGAAAACCAACCTGATTAAGCGCTATTTCCACGATGTAGAGAAAAAAGCAGTGCGCGATGCCATCCTTCAAGAAAAAATTCGCCTCGATGGTCGTAAACTAAACGAAATCAGGCCTATATGGTGTGAGGTGGATTATCTTCCTTCGGCACACGGTTCGGCTATTTTCACCCGTGGCGAGACACAGTCGCTGGTTACAGTAACCCTCGGCGGCAAGATGGATGAACAAACCATTGATGGTGCTGTGGTAACAGGAACTTCCAACTTTTTCCTGCATTATAATTTCCCCAGTTTCTCTACCGGTGAAGCCAAACCCAACAGAGGCGTGGGAAGACGTGAAATTGGCCATGGCAACCTTGCAGAACGTGCCCTCAAACCGATGATTCCCACCGGTGAGCAAAACCCCTACACTATCCGCGTGGTTTCCGATATTCTTGAATCCAACGGGTCTTCTTCAATGGCTTCTGTTTGTGGTGGAACTCTGGCTCTGCTTGATGCAGGTGTTAAGATCGCTAAACCAGTTGCCGGCATCGCAATGGGGCTTATCTCGGCCGAGAAAAACCAAAAATATGCCGTCCTTTCCGACATCCTTGGCGATGAAGACCACTTGGGCGATATGGATTTCAAGGTAACTGGAACCAAAGATGGCATCACAGCCTGTCAAATGGATATCAAAGTGGATGGACTAACTTACGAAGTGTTGGAGATTGCGTTGGAGCAGGCGCACCAAGGGCGTCTTCATATTTTGGGTGAGATGGCAAAGACCATTACCGAGCCGCGCGAGGATTACAAGGAATTTGTTCCCCGCATCGAACAGATGACCATTCCCAAAGAGTTTATCGGTGCTGTAATTGGACCCGGCGGAAAGATTATCCAGGAAACTCAGCGCGAAACCAATACTGTGATCGTCATTGAAGAAAAAGGCGATGTGGGTGTGATTGACATCATGTCGCCCGATAAAAGTTCGATTGAAGCAGCAAAAGCACGCATCCGCGCCATTGTGGCCGTGCCTGAAATTGGCGAGGAGTACCTTGGTACAGTCAGAAGCATCCAGCCTTTTGGCGCATTTGTTGAAATACTGCCCGGCAAAGATGGTTTGCTGCATATCTCCGAAATTGAATGGCGAAGACCTGAAACAATGGAAGGAGTACTGAGCGTTGGCGATAAGGTGAAAGTGAAACTTATTGAAATAGATTCCAAAACAGGAAAATTTAAACTTTCGCGTAAAGTATTGATACCCCGTCCTGAAGGAATGCCTGCCAACGAAAAACCAGAAGGTCAGCGCAACAGCGGCCCTCGCCACGATCGCCGACCCGATTATGGAAGAGACCATAAGCACGGAGACCAGCGTCATCCCCGCTCAAATAATGACCGTAACTAATCATGTTTATCGCCGTATAACGCCAAATAAAGTATTCTGAGTATTTCATGAGGCAACTAAAAATTACCAAGCAGGTTACCAACCGCGAAACCGCATCCTTAGACAAATACCTGCAGGA
>JBDHYV010000095.1:0-9145 GCA_039811545.1 Bacteroidales bacterium
AAATGTCGTGGATGGTCTTCAGGTTGTATTCTTTAATGATGCGTTCGAGTAAAATCTGAACCCATGCAGGCACGCCCACAATGACACCAATGTCCCACGAAGGGGCTTTTTTTACCATCTCGTTGAGTTTGGTGGCCCATTCAGAGGTTTTACTGATGCGCCGGCCGGGTTTATAAAAATGCTCAAACCAAAAAGGGATGCTGGCCGCAGTGATGCCCGAGAGGTCGCCGGCAAAATAAGTGCCGTTGTATTGCAAATGGGTGCTGCCACCAATCATCAACATACCTTTTTCGTAAAAGCGAACCGGAAAATCATATTTTGTGGTCGAAACCAATTGCCGAATACTAGCTCTTTTGATAGATGAAAGCATCTCCTCAGTAATGGGAATATGTTTTGACGAGGCTTCTGATGTTCCCGAGCTCAAAGCGAAATATTTTACTCGCCCAGGCCAGGTTACATAGGCTTCACCGTTCAGTGCCCTATACCACCACTGCTTATACATGTTGTTATAATCGAAAACAGGCACCTTGCTTGCAAAAACATCTTCAGTGTCTTTGGCCTCCAGAATGGATTCAAATCCATATTCTTCGCCAAAGGCGGTGAACTGAGCTTTGCCCAGAAGTTTCTTAAGCTGCTGTCGTTGAGCAGCAACCGGATTGAGCATACGCTTGCGCAACTCCACAGGCATATTTCGCAATTCGTATGCTTTCTTAATAATGGTGCCTATAATCGCCATATTGCAGGATTGTTTTTCGTGGCAAAAATAGCAAAACATTTGCTTGACAACAGCCTCGCCTTTAGGATGCAAAAATCGCAACAAGCAACAGGGCTTCAGGCAGGCAAAATATGCTCAGGTCATTGGCAGGTACTACCGATATATGTAATAATATAAATATTAACAGATATAAGTTTAAGGAATACAGTATGTTGGATGGTAAATTTCTATTTTCAAAAAAAAATGTGAAATGCTTAACAAAAGGGTGCATTTATTACTTTTGCGGTAGTAAATCAAAGTCGGTTAACGACGAAATATAATTTTTTAATAGCAATTTAAAAGCCATGATGTGGATAAATAAACTGATTGCGGGTATGTTGCCCTATATGCCCAAGAGCTTAGTTTGGATTTTTTCCAAACGTTACATTTCCGGAAAGAAAATTGAGGATGCCATTCGCATCAGCCGCGAGCTGAACCAATCGGGGATGATGGTCACCATTGACCTTCTGGGCGAGTTTATCACCGATCTGAAACAGGCCGAAGACAACAAAAACCAGTATCTTTCCATTATTGACACCATTCAGGAGGCCAAAATTGACGGCAATTATTCGCTCAAGCCAACCATGTTTGGGTTGCTTCTCGACACCGAGGTGTGCTATAACTATATTCGCCAAATTGTGGCCAAAGCCGCTTCTTACAGCAATTTTGTGCGCATTGACATGGAGGATTCCCAGTGTGTTGACCTCGAAATTGCCCTTTTCAGGCGGCTGAAAGCCGAGTTTCCGAAAAATGTCGGTTTGGTTTTGCAGGCTTACCTCCACCGCACTTTCAACGACATTCATCAGATGCTCGACCTTAACAGCAATGAAGTTCCCGTGAATTATCGCCTTTGCAAAGGCATTTACATCGAATCGGAGAAGATAGCCTACAAAAAATACGAGGAAATCAATGCGCATTATCTCGAAGACTTGGAATTGATGTTTCAGAAAGGAATTTATCCGGGTATTGCCACTCACGACAAACCTTTGATAGAAGGTGCTTACAAGCTCATTGACAAATATGATGTTCCCAACGACCGTTATGAATTTCAGATGCTGTATGGTGTAACACCACAATTGCGCAAGTCGGTTGTTGACAATGGCCACCGCCTGCGCGTGTATGTACCTTTTGGCGAGCAGTGGTTTGCCTATTCCACCCGTCGGCTCAAAGAAAACCCAACGATGGCCAAAGAAATTATTAAAGCACTGTTCGTCAGGGGATAGTACTTATCAAAGTGAAAATATTTTAAGGGGAAGGGGCGCGAAGCAACTCCCCTTTTTTGTCCAACCCATCCTTACAAAGGCGCGTTTGTTTTTTCATCGGTTTTTAATTACCTTTGCAATCCTAAACGTGTTGCTTACCAACAACTATTATAATGGAAAAACCAAGGATTCTTTTCGTTGAGCAGGTCATCACACCTTATCTGAAAGAAACCCACATGAGCAAAATCGGGAGATTTCTTCCGCAGGGGATACAGGAAAGAGGCAAAGAAATCCGCACTTTTATGCCCCGTTTCGGGCTTATTAACGAGCGGCGCAATCAGTTGCACGAAGTTATCCGCCTTTCGGGCATGAACCTGATTATTGACGACACCGATCATCCTCTGATTATTAAAGTAGCCTCTATTCAGCAGGCCAGGATGCAGATCTATTTCATTGACAATGAAGATTTTTTTCATCGCAAATTCACGATAAAAGACAAAGCAGGTCGGTTTTTTGAAGACAACGATGAACGCACAATTTTCTTCTCCCGTGGTGTTCTGGAGACGGTGAAAAAGTTAGGTTGGGGTCCCGATATTGTACATTGTCACGGCTGGATGTCGGCCTTAGTGCCGCTATATGTGAAACGAGCCTACAAAGACAATCCCCTGTTTTCCGACTCAAAAGTGGTGTACTCCCTTTATGGCGACGATTTTAAAGAAACATTCCGCAACTCCTTCGAAAAAAAATTGCGTCTTCCGGGCATCACTCCCAAAGATCTTAAATACTACAAAGAGCCAACTTACGTTAACATTACCAAAGCTGCCATTGATTATGCCGATGCCATTATCGTGGCCAGCGACAAAGTGAACCCCGAGTTGTTGGCTTATCTCGAAGAAAAAAAGAAACCAGTTCTGGTGCATACCAGCGCCGAGGATATTGTTGAACCCTACAACGCTTTCTTCGACAGCCTGCTTGGAAAAAAGTAAGTATTAATTGCAAACTCCGCACATTTGAAAACTATTGCCCTTCGCCGCAACCGATGGATTGTATTCATCAGTATTGCTTCCATTCTCCTGATGGCTTCTGCCTGCAACAAACGTCCCAACCAGATTGGAGCCGACATCTTGCCCAATCAGGGTTTAATCAACCTTGTCTATACTGACAGTCTGGACATTGTGGCCTACAGCCTTACCGATGATTCGGTGCGCACCGACCATACCGAATCGAACCTTGCCGGAAGCATGAAAGACCCGGTTTTTGGAACCACCATCGCCGGTTTTTATACTCAACTGAGGCTCTCGACAAGCACCCATAATTTTGGCGAAAACCCTCAGCTCGACTCCATCGTTCTTCAACTGGTCTATTCGGGCTATTATGGTGACACCCTCAGCCCACAGACCCTGAAAGTGTATGAACTGCTCGACAGCCTGAGCACCACACAACCCTACTATTCAAACCAGTTGAAGACCATCGGTACAACCGATTATGCTGCTTACACCTTCAATCCCAGACCCAAATCGCGTGTAGTGGTTAATAAAGACACCCTCGCAGCCATGATAAGGGTTCGGTTGAGCGACCTCACTCCCGAACTTGGAAACAAACTGCTGGCCGCCACCCCCGACAACCTCAGTTCTAACAAAGCCTTTCAGCAATATTTCAAAGGAATATATGTAACGGCTGAGGCGGCTAACCAGAGCGGCGCCATATTGTCGTTCAACCTGCCGGTGACCAACTCCAAAATGACCATTTATTATCGTAACAATACTGCCGACTCGCTTCGTTACGAATTTTTCATCACCAGCAACGAAGCAGCTTACAACACATACTCCCACTTAGGATACGCCGATGCTGCCTCCGACCTGCAAAGCCAATTGTTTCAGGCCGACTCGCTTGTTGGCCGCAACCGATTTTATCTGCAGGCAATGGGAGGTGTCAAAGCCAAGCTGAGTTTTTCTGACTTGTTGAGAATCAGGCAAAACACCAATGGGAAAATTGTTGTCAACGAAGCTAAGCTCATCCTTACACCCACAGTGGTTGACACAAACACCTATTTGCTTCCACCACAACTTGCCTTAGTACGAAAAAATAAAGACGGAAGCTACAAAGTGCTCGACGACCAAACTTTAAGTGGCTTTGAATTTGGCGGTGCTTATCAGAAAGGATCAAAAAACTATCGTTTCCGTATCAATCAATATGTGCAGGAACTTCTTCTGAGCGACAGCCTCGAACGCGATCCGGGTCTTTTCCTTTTTATACAGGGCGGCTCGGCAAAAGCCAACCGACTGATTCTCAACGGAACACAACCGCAAACCGACACGCTCACACGCCTGCAGCTTCAGCTCAACTATTCTGTTGTCAAAGACCGCTAAAAGTGTTTTGCAGTTGCTTGATCCGTCACCACTTTCTGTTTTTTGGTACGGCAAGCTAATAAATTGAATATCTGCACATCAATCAGCGATCTATGGTTGTGTTATGATGAATAATGCCTTTTGATGAATGATATTTCAAAAAAAGACATTACTTTCGCTTTTCTAAAAACAAAGAACTTCAACTGATTAGAGTTTAACAGAACAAAACAAAAAGTATGTGTGGAATTGTAGCATACATTGGCCCAAAAGAGGCCTACCCAATACTCATCGAAGGACTAAAACGCCTTGAATACAGAGGATATGACAGTGCCGGAATTGCACTGCTCAACACCGGGCTGAACGTTTATAAGACCAAAGGAAAAGTTGCCGACCTTGAGGAGCACGTGAAAGAAGCCCGGCTAAGCGGAACCGTTGGTATAGCCCATACCCGGTGGGCTACACATGGCGAGCCCAATCAGGTGAACGCCCATCCGCATTATTCACAGTCGAAAGAAATTGCCCTCATCCACAATGGCATTATCGAAAACTATGCCTCGCTCAAGCAGGAGCTTCAAAGCCGCCGATACGAATTTCAGTCGAGCACCGATACCGAAGTACTGACCAATCTGATTGAAGATATCCGGAAAAACGAAGAATGTACGCTGTTTGAAGCTGTGCGCATCGCGCTGAATCAGGTTACTGGTGCCTATGCCATTGTGGTGTTGTCGAAAGACGATCCCGATGCCCTCATTGCCGCCCGTAAAGGAAGCCCATTGGTGATTGGTATCGGCAAGGATGATTATTTTGTAGCTTCGGATGCCACACCCATTATTGGCTACACCAAAAACGTAGTGTATCTCGATGACGAGGAAATAGCCCTCATTCGTCGTAATAAGGAATTAAAAATCAAGACGATACGAAATCAGGAGAAAACTCCATACGTTCAAAAATTAGAGATGAACCTGAGCGCGCTGGAGAAGGGTGGGTTTGAGCATTTCATGCTTAAAGAGATCTACGATCAACCCAATTCTATTCGCGACAGTATGCGGGGGCGCATACAAATTGAACAAGGCACGGTTACTTTGGGCGGCATCATTGACTATGAACAAAAACTGCTGAATGCCAACCGCATTCTCATTGTTGCCTGTGGCACTTCGTGGCATGCCGGATTGGTTGGCGAATATCTTTTTGAAGACCTTGCACGCATACCTGTTGAGGTGGAATATGCCTCCGAATTTCGTTATCGCAATCCTGTCATCTACGAACGCGATGTGGTGATTGCAATCTCTCAGTCGGGCGAAACAGCCGATACACTGGCGGCCATCGAGCTGGCTAAATCAAAAGGCGCGACCATTCTAGGCATCTGCAATGTGGTTGGCTCATCCATTGCCCGAGCCACCCATGCCGGCTCCTATACCCATGCCGGGCCTGAAATTGGCGTAGCCTCCACCAAGGCCTTCACCGCGCAAGTTACTGTGCTCACCCTGATGGCTCTACGCCTGGCGCAGATGCGTGGTACCATCGGACGTTCACGCTTCATGGAACTGCTTGTGGAGATGAACATGATTCCTGAAAAGGTGAAGCAAACCCTGAAAGTGAGCCAAAAAGTAACCGAAATCGCTGAAAAATTCAAAAATGTTCGCAATTTCCTCTATCTGGGAAGAGGCTATTTGTTTCCGGTAGCCTTAGAAGGTGCCCTCAAACTCAAAGAAATTTCCTATATCCATGCCGAAGGCTATCCGGCAGCCGAGATGAAGCACGGCCCTATTGCCCTGATTGATGCCGATATGCCCGTGGTGTTTGTGGCTACAAATAAAGGAACCTACGACAAGGTCATTAGCAACATTCAGGAAGTGAAAGCCAGAAAAGGACAAATTATTGCGATTGTTACCGAAGGCGATGTGGAAGTGAAACGCTTGGCCGATTATGTGATCGAAATTCCGGAAACAGAAGAAATATTCGTTCCAATCTTAGCCACAATCCCCCTTCAAAAACTTGCCTATCATATCGCCGTGATGCGAGGATGTAACGTAGATCAACCACGAAACTTAGCCAAATCGGTAACCGTGGAATAACAGACAAATAGCTTTACTTTTTGGTCATTCACCCGAAACAACGGTGGGCTCAGTTTGTTTTAATGGACTGTTGGGGGTTATTGAATTAAAAAATTATCAGACTCGGAGGGTTCCCGCTCTGGTCTTTAAACCTCAGTGTTTAAGCTTCCACAGGCTATAAGACACTTCCATAAACTTTCAATTCAAGATCTTATTTTGAGAGTCCAAAAGAATATTTTAGGTTTTTTAACTCTACTGACCGGGTAAATTTTGAGGATTCATCGCTTCGCTCTGAATGACAGCGTACTATGTTGGTGTCGGTTAGATGGGGCTTGGTTGGCGGCAAAGCCGCCAACCAAGCCCCATCCAAAAATTAACTAACTGACTGTCATCTCGAACGCAGTGCGTCGTGCCGAGCGAAGCCGAGGTAAGATATCTCATATTCTTTTTATTCTAAGTGTTTTTATCGGACAATAGTGGTTTTTTAAGATGTCGTTTTTTAAACTGGCATGATGTTTGTTTTCGTTAAGTGTACAAACAATTTTGTAAATATTTAGTCTTATGAATACCTTAAAAACACTGATGGTTATGTTCTTTTTTCTGGTTGCTTCTTTTGGGTTGCAGGCCGGAGCAATGACATTTATCCGCCACGAAGATCACCAAACTGAAAAACACCACACACAACGAAACACTTTCCAGAACCCCTTTACCGATCCAGAACGGGCGGCTGAATATTCTTTCAAAGTGGCCGACGAAGCCTATATCAATGATATTCCGTTCGATACAGAGAAAGTCGTTGAAAAGCTGAATGTGATTAAAATGGACGAAAATCTGCCTAAAATGACAGAAGAGTCTGAAATCATGGATATACCCTTCGATACGAAAGCAATTTTTGATTCAATTGTGAAACCATGACCAAAGAAATTTCTCATAGTTAATATGTTTTGTGTTGGTTAGAAAGGGCCGGGTTTTCCCGGCCTTTTTTTGTGCTAATCGGTTCCGTTTTATAACAAGACGGCTAATTTGGAAAAGGACTAAATTATGCCTATATAACTAGATAAACGCAACATTATCAACCTGTTGGCAGGTTGATTAAACCGCAGCATCACTTTTAAAACCTGCTTCAAAGGCATTGGGAAGGCAGACCCATTGAGCCTACAGGGTAAAAAAGTTGTAATATTGCAGTCATCGAACCACAAACTCATAGCTTATGTTGAAGCAAATTCTTTTTGCCTTTGCGTTGGTGATAACCTTGGCGGTGTTTGCCTGGACCATGCGCAACATCTTCAGGTATTTTTCTTTTACCAAAAAGCTGTCTTTAAAACAGATTCCTGAGCGCATTCGCATTACTTTGAAAGTGGCTGTCGGACAGTCGAAAATTTTCAGGTTTCCGCTCATGGGGCTGCTTCATGCCTTGGTTTTCTGGGGCTTTCTTGTCATCCTATTTGGCAGCATCGAGATGGTGATTGATGGTCTGGCCGGCAGTGAACGCGTACTATCGGTGCTGGGCCCGGTTTACGATTTTCTGATGGCAACGGGCGATATTTTTGGTGCCATCATTTTGATTGCCATCGTGGTATTTCTGTTCCGTAGGCTGTTTATGCATATCAGCCGTTTTTATGGAACGGAGATGAAGCCGGTTTCAAAAGCCGATGCCAACTTGGCTCTTACCTTTATCCTGCTGCTAATGGTCAGTCTTCTGGGGATGAACACTTTTTATCTGCTCGATAGTGCCATTAGTGGAACCAAAGCCGAAGGTGTTTTCCCTGTCAGCCAGTTGCTTACAGGATTGTTTGCAGGGATGAGTCCGGTAGGCATTCATTTTTGGCACGAGTTCAACTGGTGGTTTCATATTCTGCTCATTTTTGCTTTTGCCAATATGTTGCCCTATTCCAAGCATTTCCATGTGTTCATGTCGGTTCCCAATGTGTTTGTGAGCCGGGTGAGCCCGTTGGGCTATGTTGACAATATGGATTCCATCACACGCGAAGTGAAGGTGATGCTCGATCCTCAGGCTGTGTTTGATGGCAATGCCGAAGTTCCTTCAAAATTTGGTGTCTTTGATGTGGACGACATTCACTGGGTGAACTATATGAACGCGTTATCTTGCACAGAATGTGGACGTTGCACCTCAGTTTGTCCGGCCAACATCACCGGAAAGCTGCTCTCTCCGCGTAAGATTATGATGGATACCCGCGCACGAATGAAAGAAAAAGGACCGGTAATGATAAAAGAAGGAGTGAATTTTTCGGATGGCAAATCGCTCAATGGCAGTTATATCACCGAGGAAGAGTTGTGGGCATGTACCATGTGTAATGCTTGCGCACAGGAATGTCCGGTAAATATCCATCAACCTTCGCTGATTTTGGATATGCGTCGCTATCTGGTGCTTGAGAAATCGGCAGCTCCGGCCGGCCTCAATACCGTGTTTGCCAATATCGAAAACAATGGCGCACCCTGGCAGTTCTCGCCTCACGACCGTATGAAATGGGCGGAAGAACTTTATTTGAACGAAATACATTAACCTTCAACAACATGGAAAACAAGATAAAAATTCAGGTACCCGTTATGGCCGACTTGGCGGCTCAGGGAAAACAACCCGAATGGCTCTTTTGGGTAGGTTCGGCAGGTGCTTTCGATGATCGCTACAAAAAGGTAACCCGCGAGTTTGCGAAAATCCTGACCTTTCTCGGTGTGGATTATGCTGTTTTGGGTTCCGAAGAATTGGATAGCGGCGATGTGCCCCGCCGAGCCGGAAACGAGATGTTGTTTCAGATGCAAAGATCG
>JBDHYV010000096.1:0-9131 GCA_039811545.1 Bacteroidales bacterium
AACATCCTTTTTCGAGGTCTTTTCATCAAAAATAAAAGCGTCCTCAACATATTCAATCTTGTATCCCGCTTTCAACAACTTCATTTCCACCTCTTTGTCCTCACCAACAGAATCAACTGTTGCCATCGTCTTTTTAAAAAGAGCATATTCAATGCCCATGCCTGATCCGATGAGGGCTGAAGAAAGTCCAAGGACACGATGACCTTTCCGAAAAATCTTATTGTTTATTTCTTCACTGATAGCGTCTAAAATGGCTATATGTGTGTTTAAATTTTTTGCCATCCGATGCCCTTGCACAGCCAGAAATCCTTTGTTAAAGGCATCATTTATTTTCGAAAGCACATCCCTTTCCATCAAGTTGTCAGCATCCAGAATCAGCGCAATATCGTAGCCATCGCCAATCGTAGCCATACATTTATTAAGGGCTTTCGATTTTTTACTAACTTCAAAAACCACTTCAACAACACGAATTGGCAGTGCTCGAAGCTTCTCAAGGGTCTCCGCACGAAACGAGTCGGCAATCACAATCACCTCGAAGAGGTCTTTCGGATAATCTTGCAAAACGGCATCGGCCGCCACGCCAACAATCACATTGTCCTCCTTATAACCGGGGATAAGTACCGCAAACTTACGCTGTTTCTTATTGAGGTTTTTCTTTTTTCGCATGGGAAATAGCGAAGCAATACCAAACACTACCACATATACAGTGGCCAATGCCAGATAAATAAACGCAACAATCTCGAGCAACTCAATGATAACCAGCATATATTTCATGTTCTTTGATGATCAGGGCATTAATGAACAAGTTGTTTTCGGCATGTTGTAATATTCCACCACAGGGCTTTCCAGATTGCTTTTGAAAGGTCGTTGCGGCCTTGCATCGCGAAAGTGAAAGCACTTTTTGGCATGGCAACTCCCATCAGATAAATCATCGAAAACAATTTTGTTAATCCAAACCGGTTGCGGCGGGCAAAAATAATCCGCCCACGGTTGAGGTAGAAAATCTGAAACGGACTTTCTTTGACCGTTGAAATGGATTCTTTGTGCCTGACGAACGACTTCCCACAGTAAAATATTTTGTATCCTGCTCTTTTGATGTGTTCTGCCCAGTCGTGTTCTTCGTAATAAAGAAAAAAAACTTCTGACATTGGTCCAACAGTGTCAATCACTTTGCGTGGAACCAGCATGGCAGCTCCAAATATTGAACCCGTTTCAACGGTTATATCGTATTGCCCCTGGTCTTTTTCGCCAAAACCTATTGCCTCGTTACGAATGGTAATGAGGCTTAAAGGGGTGAAACCGGCGAATTGGAAGGTTAAAGGGGTGTGAAAGAAGTGAATTTTCGGACTAACCATTCCAATCGAAGAGTCGGATTCGAGCAGTTCCACAAGAGGTTGCAAAAAATCAGGTTCAACCTCCGTATCGTTGTTGATAAAAAGTATGTATTTGCCAGAACTTTTTGGAAGAGCCACGTTGTTGCCACCGGCGAAACCCAGATTTTGATGGGTTAGACATAGATGAATTTCAGGGAAATAATCCTTGATTTTCAACGGATTGTCGTTTGGAGAGCCATTGTCCACCACAAATACTTCGAGGTTTGGATAGGTGCAGCCACGCAACGACTTCAGGAATTCCATCGTAACTCCGCTTTGGTTATAGTTCACTGTTACGATCGAAACGAGAGGCCAGTCGGCATTTTTTGGATAATGGCTGCTGCCAGCCGGATCGGGGGTAAACCATTCCATACTCAGGATTGATCTTTAAACGACCATGGGTTCAGACCCTGGCCAATCAAGTGGACATATTCACGGTCGAGCTGTTGGGCCATAAAGATAAACGACCAGCTTAGGTAGATAAGAATACCGGTGGGCATCTGACCCAACACACCGTTACCATAGCTGGCACCCATTACACCGGTGAAGCCCGACATGAGGGCTGCCAAAACGCCACGTAATTCGGGCGATCGCACCCTGAACATTAGGACATAACTCCCTTTTAAAACGATGTAACTGAGGATGAAAAGGTGGATGATGAGGCCTACGACCCCCTGTTCTGCCCAAATCTGTACATACCACGAGTCGGTGGCCACCTGCGACAAAAAACCTTGTGGTGAGAATCGTTTCCCCCAGTCGCCGGCACTGCCTATGCCGCCTCCAAAAGGTCGCGAAGCCAGATAGACACTCAGTATCCTTCGGTTTTCAAGACGAACAAGATACGATTCGTCTTCCTCCGGAACAAATGCCGTTCGCATACGGCGTATCTGAGCGTTGCCCTGTCCGATATAGGTGTGAGCAAAAAAAACATAGGCCAAAGCAAGTACTGCCGCACCAATGAAAAATGCTTTGAAGTTTTTGCGCAATAAGATATATGTAGCTCCTCCCACCATGGGAACAATCATCGCGCCACGGGTTCCTGAAATCATCATCCCCCATAAGCCAAAAATCCCCATCAGCGTGAAAAATAATTTGTTGTGTCTGCCATTGATGTTGGTTGCAACCAACAATCCCACAACTCCTGCTGCACCTTGAGCTGCTCCAAACTGGCCGGCATCAGAGAAGAACGAAAACACACGAAGCTCGCCAAAAAGAATGTGCGTAACTGCTCCAACCGTATCCAACCAATATTGCTCGGCCGAGTCAGGGCCAATATAAAGCTGTTGAAGGCCTTTTAATGTTCCCAGAATAGAAAAAAATCCCCAGAGATAGAGGAAAATAATCAGATACCTCAATCGGTTGAAAATCAGAAAAGCCAGCGGGATAAGGAGTAGCATATAAAGTGAAATACCACGCATAGCATAAAACCAGGCGGTACGGCTCAGAGCATCGGGATTGAAAAGCTCCAACACACTGAAAGTAAACCAGGCCAGAGCCAGAAACACTAAATCGCGGTTAATCTGGTTCCATTCAACCTTTTCGTAAAAATATCTGAAAAACAGTGCGATATATGAAAGCACGAGGATGGCATCCACCGTCAAACCTAAGGGTACATTGCGGATGTAGCGCGTGAGCCCAATGGCGATAAAACCCAGAATGATGACAGAATAAATGCCCACACGAGGGTCATTGAGAAAACGGTTGAAATATATAACCGCCGGAAAAAGCACCAATAGAGCCATGGCCACCATAAAACCTCCTTTGGCAATGATGACACCTAGTGCAATAGTAATCAAAACAAGCAACAGCAGCATCATGGGGTGATGCAGTTTTTCCGATCCAATCTTGTTTTTTAACGACGAAAACATGGCTTTGTGCGATCAGGTTACTTTTTGGTTAATAAAGAAAAAAACTGTTTAATGAACTTGAATCCCTCTACAAATATAGCCTTTTTACTAAGTTGCAACTCTTTATCAAGATAATAATATCCTAGCCCGATACCAACAAGGGTGAGAATGATGGTAACAAAGGCCACCATTTCGAGAGTTCGCAGCAGACTGAAGGCATGAGCTACCCGGAAGGCATCATCGGGTGCCAATCCCAATACTAAAAGCAGACCCCATGAGAATCCCTTTAAAAGAAATGAAATGCCAAAAACTGCAATTGAGTCACCAACAATATTTGTGAGGGCCATCACAAACACTTTATAAAAGTTTTTTTTTGGAAGATTAATGCTGTCGAGGCCAACGCCAATAAATCGGTCGAAAGGCAAGAAAAGTCCGTAAATACAGAACATCCTGAAAATGTACGCGGTAACACGATAGTCGTGGCCTCCAAGCAGGGTAACAAGTTCTTCGGCAAATACAAAACAAAACAGCATCAGTGGGATCATAAGCAATGTGAGGCCTCCGGCATTGCTGTAAAAAATCCGTTTAACTTCCTGACGGTCGTTCTGCAGACTGGCTTTCGACATTTCGGGAAAAGCAGTGGCAGAGAAACTGCGCAGTGGAATCTCAATAATTTCGGTAAGGCGTAAGGGAATGGAATACAGTGCTACTCCCAGAGTGCCCAAAAAAGGACTCAACCCTATTATAAAGGTGTCGGAACTGCGCAATAGATTGCTCCCAATCAAAGTGCCTGTGGTGTATTTGCCAAAATCCAATACCGTTCGGATGGTGGAACGGTCAAATGTAAAAGTGTAACGGATACCATCCCAGCCAAAAATGGTGGCAGTTGCCGAACTTATAAAACTAGTGATGAGGTACGCCCAGAGGATGACATGAATGTCTGCACGAATAATTAGGTTCAGAAAAAGAAACACCATAAATAACCCAACATTGATCAACCTCGACCACAGCATCTTGTCGAATTTCATCCCTGCCTGAAGGATTGATTGGGCGTTGTTGAAAGGCAGTGTCAGGATGGCAAGCAGGGGATACCAGTTGAAGAACATCCCGAATCCACTTTGCGCCAGTTGTTGCTTGAACATCAGGTTGATGAAGCCGACAATCAACACAAGTATCACGGTTGAAACAAGATTGAGGAAATTGTTGGCACCGATCAGTTTTTTGGCCTGCTGCTCATCGGCTCCCGAAAGAAACCTGATAATGGCCGTGCGCGTGATGCCAAAACGAAGCATATCGAGGAAGTTGGATGCAGTGATAAACAGCACCCACTCGCCAAAAGTTTCCTGTGAAACCATGCGCACCAGCACCAAAAAACTAAGGAAGGCAAACGCGGCCACAAGGCCGTTGTTTGCCAACGATAGGAAATTATTGCTGGAAAGGATACCTTTTACACCTTTCACCTGTCCATCAATTTTCTTTTACTTCAATTCTTATCCTGCCGGGCAAGGTCGCAAGATTTTTGATTTTGTGTAGCGGACTGTCGGTTTTTTGCATTTTTACACCGCTAATCATTTCTTCAATGGCATAATCATCTGCCTCATTCAGGATCACTAATGGCGGTTCTTTAGCCAGATCTTTGATGATGTCCAATGCGCCGGCATCGGCCTTGCTCCATGAGTTGTTGGCTTTCACCACCAAAACGGAGGCATCCACCTGTTGAACAAGATCCATCGGAAACGAATGGTAGATGATAGCAGGTATTTCGATGAGAATATAATCGTATTCGTAATTGTCGCGGCGAAGAATATTACTGTCAATCAGCTCTTTGAGATTCTTAACCTCACTGAAATTATCTTTTATGGGATAATTATACGCTAAGTTGTAGTCGTTTTCTTCTTCCGAAGGTTTGCCATTGGCATAATTCAGCATGAGAGCCTTCTCACCATAAGTGCGGAGTTTATTGGCTATCTTGGAAATCAAATAGGTCTTTCCAACACCTTCCTGAGTGCTGAAGAACAGAACTACATGAGGTTTTGTAGGTGTGAACACGTTCCCCTGATGGATTTGCCGTTTGATATTCTGTATAATCATCTCAATAAGCCTGTTACTCACAAACACTGAGTCTCTCAACCGGATATTGGCTCCAAGGTATGGGTAGGCTCCGGCAAGCTTGAGTCCGATTTGTTCGGATACTTTTTCGGGTTTCCGAAGCGAGGCATCGAAATACTCAAGTATAAGGATGATGAACAATACCAACAAGAATCCTATCATTGCTGCTGCTACAACAAGGTATTTTGCTTTCGATGGGTTGGCCTGAAGAGGGAAATAGGGGGCGTCAACTAACCGGATGTTTGTAGCCATTTGAAGGTTCTGCTGGCGCATCTTGGCTAAGTTGAGACTTCGTAATAATTCAAGGTAAGTTTGCTCGGCAATGGTCATTTCGCGTTCAATGCGCTTGAGCATGGCACCCAAGGGAGCAAAACGTTGGTAAGTCTTCACAAATTCGAGCTTTCGACGAGCCAGAACGACAAGGCTGGCTTTTGCTTCTTCATAAGAAAGCGCATTTTTCAACCATTCCTCCAACATCCTTGAAATAGGAACCCCCTGTGTAGAGTGATTGTAAAGGTAAAGCTGATCCACGTACAACTTAATCTCATCGCGCAATACATCCGAACGATGGCGCAAGAGCGAAATCTCATTACCCACACGTCGGTCGTAATCCTCAGAAAGCTCATTAATCAGTATCTTTTCCGTAACATCGGCATACTCTTTTCGCCTCTGGTTAATAACATCACTCTTCAGGTAAATACTGTCGCGACGAGTGAGTTTGGTCTCAAGTTCGCGAAGCGAAGCGGAGGATTGTGCCATCCGTACCTGTTCGTTCTGATAATATACATCAAGGTCTTCTTTCTGTGCAGCAATGTATTTTGTTTGCTCCTGATAGTTGATAATATTGTTTTTTCTGTTAAAGATAAGTAGCTTATCTTCAGAGAGTTTCAAAACGCGATCAGCCGAATCCACCTGCCGTCTGAAATAATCTACAACCATGTCGGTTTGACTTTCTTTTAAAAGTTTGTAGTTCTTAACAAAAACGTGGGCAATGATCTTAAGAGTCTGTTGGCAGATGCCAGGGTCGTCGGATAAAAAGACTAACCTTACAAGGTCGGAGTTGTTGATGCGGTATATCTGAAGGGTTTTGATGGCTTTAATGCTGTAATGCTTATCGGCCCCATAGTGCAATAGTCCATAGATGTAATTTGTATCGCTCGAATTGTAATAATTCGTCAGATTTTGAATGGTCTTTTTGAAGTCGGATTCCAAAACGTCTCGTGGTATCACGGGGTCTTTTTCGAGCATACCATCGTAAAGGTCGTCTTCCATCATCACCGTTGCTGCCCGATTATTGGAAGGAGTGGACGGGTTTTGTGTGGTGGTTGTGCCGTATGCTGCATTATCCGTCATGGTGTATTCCGGATTGTCATACAGAATGTCTTCGAGACTGCTGTCGGCATACAGGGCTTCATCCATCATCATGGGGTCAGTAGGATCATTATTAGGCGATGCAATGGGGGTTTGAATGGCTGTCTGCTCGATGAGTACCTGTTGGCCGGCTCTAAGCGGCTGCGCACCGAAGTTGTTGATTTCCCGAAGTTTGTTCATGCTTATGCCATACTTCTGGCTGATTGTTAGCAGGGTTTCGCCTGCTTTTACCGTATGATAAACAGGCTGATAAACAACAGCTTGCTGATTGCCGGCTAAGGATTCATTCTGATCGGCCTGATATAGAGGAGTGTCTTTGGATAATCCGGTGGTTGACACTGAGGTTTCGGTGGGTTGGTAACTGTAATTCTGAGGTACATCACCACGGCGGGTGCGGTTCTGAATCTCCTTTTCCAGATTCCTTAACTCTTTTTCCAGCGAACGGATTTGTTCTTCTTTTTGCCGCTGAATACCGGCTTTCCCATTTTTTACAACAAGGTCTTTTACCCTTTTTGGAGTTTCTTTTCTCAGCTTGTCCAAGTTCTCATTGCTGATATACTGAGCGTTGTACTCCTCCAAAGAAAGATCCTGAGCCAGTAGCATGAGAGCCGTTTCCACAATCGTCTGTCGCGAGTTGATAAGGTTGATCAGGTTGTCGTACTGTGCACTCACACTGAAAAAGTCGGTGGTGTGCTGCGCAGTGCTCTCGATGCTGTAACCTGTGGTGATCCCCGTGTAAATTACGGCTTCCGATTCATAGACCTTATCCTGATTGCGGGTGAAATAAAACACAACAATGGCCAAAAGTAGTGGGATGGCAATGAGCAGAAGCAGGTTTTTGCCGATGATACGTATAAACTGGGCTATATCCATAAAGCTTGGGTTGTTTTTTTCAATCTATCTTAATACGTTGATTAGGTTGAAGTTGATGCCTGTGAGGATCTCCAATGTGCGGTAATTTTTGCTGAATTCGGCAATGGCTTGCTGGTATTCAACAGCACCTCGAGTCTGGATTTCTTTCAAGCGGGTATATTCTGCTGTACTGATTTCACCATTCAGAAACTGATTTTGTGCCATCTGCATCTGAATCTCAGTGAAGCGTTGATAGTCGTTGTAGATGCGGATGTAGTTCTGCCATTGAATCATCATGTCGTAGGCTTCAATGGTTTGGGTGATGACAAACTGACGGTTGATCTCGCGCTGAACAAACGACAACTCCTGCCATTTTTTTTGCTTGCCGATGCGATTTTTACGGTCAACAATTGTGGCAAGCGGAAAACGGATATAAAATCCAATAGCAAAATTGTCGCGGATTGAGTTCAGGTCAATATGAAAAGTGTTTGGATTGCTAATCGTCGAGGTTTGAGTGTCGTGAAAATTCCACACACCCCAGTTCCAGTCGAGGTTAAAGCTGAAATGTTCCATCCAATTACGCTCCTGCGACAATTGTTCATAGTAGTAATAATCCGCTTTGAGCTCTTCGTATCTCACTGAGGGCGAGTTGGCAATGGCCGAATCAATTAAAACGCGAATGTTGGGTAGCCTTTTGGTGATGTCGTCCGTCAGAGGATTGAAATATTTAGACTCATCATCTGCATAAACCTGCGCAGTGGCTTTAAATGATACAAAAACCCCCAACAGGAAAATAATATACTTTAGGTTCTGAATTTTCATCCACATGGCGTTTATGTTGTGTATTGATATTGTTTTTCAATGAAGCCCGAAATTACTAATATTTTTGTTAAACTGATAAAAAAAAGTTTTTTTTACAACAATCTTATTAACAATAATTTAAACATTCTCCTTTTGAATTAATGCTGGTATAGTTCTGAGTATCAGTCTGATGTCTCCCCAGAAACTGTAAGTTCTGGCGTATTGGTTATCTAATGCTTTTCGCTCCTCTTCCGACATGTTTCCCTTTTTTCCTCTTTTTTCAACCTGCCAAAGGCCAGTTATTCCTGCCGGACCTAAAAAACGTTCGCTCCAATCGTCGGAAGTGAGCATCTCGGCTTCGTAAAGAGGCAAAGGACGATTTCCAACGATTGACATATCGCCTTTGAGAACGTTGAATAGCTGTGGAAGCTCATCAATGCTGGTGTTGCGGATGATTTTCCCGACACGGGTGATGCGCGGATCGTCCTTGATTTTTACAAAAGTAGCACTGCTTTTATTCTTTCTTTGCTCAAAATACCAATATTCACAGATTTTCTCTCCCTCGCTATATAAGGGTTGAGAACACATCTCGCCATCAGGAAGCTTTGCGCAGCGTGGGCATTTTGCCTCTTTAACTTTTTGCTGAACTTCTGAACTGTATTGGTTCAAATGCTTAAGACTGTGAAGGACACTGTCGGCACGGATTCGCATGGAACGAAGCTTGTAAAAATCAAAAATCGTGTAGCCGGTACCAACCCGCTTTGAGGTATAATAAACT